>JAGRMK010000377.1 GCA_020441345.1 Paracoccaceae bacterium | reverse complement strand
CGAAAAGCCGGTGATGATCCTGCCGGTGGGCTACCCCGCCGATGCCGCGACCGTTCCCGCCGCCGCGAAGATCAAGAAATCGCTGCCCGAAATCCTCAGCGTGTTTCCGGCGCCCCCGCCGGATCGCACCCCGTCAAACCGGTGATCGTCCGCGATTGCGCCAGGCACGCGGCCCGGGCACCCCAGGACCGGCTTGCTCCTTCATCTTGCCGAGAAATACTCTGGGGGTGAGGCCGCCAGGCCGAGGGGGCAGCGCCCCCTCTTGCTCTCTAGCGACGCGCGGCCTGCAAATGCACATAGGTCTCGTCGAACCGCCGTTGCAGATGATCCACCGCACGGATCACCCGCCCCGAACCCAGCGGCGCGACATTCGTCTCGGGGTTGGGATTGAAGAACAACGGCACCGACAGGCGTGTTACGCTGCTGCCCCGCACCCGATGGGGCGTGGCGACGATCCGGCCGTTCGACCACATGTCCAGCATCTCGCCAAAATTGATCACGAAAACACCGGGTTCCACGCAGACCGGCACCCAGGCCCCGCCGCGCCCCTGCACTTCCAACCCAGGCACGCCATCCGTCGCCAGCAGGGTCAGACAGCCGTAATCGGTATGCGCGGCGATGCCGAAATCCTTCTCGCCCGCCCAGTCGGGACGCGGCGGATAATAATTGCCTCGCAACAGCGCCATCGGCTGATCGAACTGACCGGAAAACCAGTCCGGGTCTTCGCCGATGGCCCCGGCGATTGCCCCCAGCAGGCGCAGCGCCAGCGCGCAGGCATCGCGGTAATAGTCCTCGAGCACCGCACGAAATCCCTCGGGCGCGGCGGGCCACTGATTGGGCGCATGCACCGCCAGTTCCGACCCCGGTACCGCGAAGCCGATGTCGAAAACCTCCTTGTAATCGGGGTTCGCCGACGGATCGACCTGTTCGGACCGCGGCGCACCCCAGCCCCGGTTCGACCCGGTGCGCGCCATATCCACGGCGGCTTTCTCGGCCTCGGGCCGCGCGAAGAACCCGCGATAGGCTGCCAGCACCGCGCGCACGCGCGCCGCGTCGATGGGGGTGTTGTGGATCGTGAGAAATCCGACCTCGGACGCGCCGCGCCGCACTTCGGCGATGCTCGCCGCATCCCCCGCAAACAGGCGGGCCACGTCTATGCTCGGAATACCCATCAAAACGCCCCTCTTTGCTCGTCAAATATCCTCGGGGGGTGAAGGGCCGCAGGCCCGAGGGGGGCTGACAGCCCCCCTTGCGCGGCCCCTCCCTGCGCGGCCTCAGCGGTGGCGCGCGTAGATCTGCACCAGCCGCTCGACGGCCACTTCGGGCGTGACCTCTTCGCTTTCGCCCGTGCGGCGCGAGGTCAGTTCCACGACACCCTTCGCCAGGCCGCGCGGACCGACGGTGATCCGCCAAGGCAGGCCGATCAGGTCCATGGTTGCGAATTTCGCTCCCGCCCGTTCGTCGCGATCGTCATAAAGCGCCTCGAGCCCCTGCGCGGCCAGCGCCTTGTAAAGCCCATCGCAGGCCGCGTCCGCCGCCGCATCGCCCTGCTTGAGGTTGACGATCCCGGCGTGGAACGGCGTCACGCCTTCGGGCCAGATGATGCCCTTTTCGTCGTGGCTGGCCTCGATGATCGCGCCCAGCAGGCGGCTGACGCCGATCCCGTGCGAGCCCATCTCGACCGGCACGCGGCTGCCGTCGGCGGTGACCACCGTGGCGCCCATCGCCTCGGAATACTTGGTGCCGAAATAGAAGATCTGGCCAACCTCGATCCC
>JAGRMK010000376.1:6793-6999 GCA_020441345.1 Paracoccaceae bacterium | reverse complement strand
GGCGGCGGCATGGCCAATACCTTCCTCGCCGCGCGCGGGGTCGATGTCGGCAAGTCGCTGTGCGAACACGATCTGGCCGAAACGGCGCGTCAGATCCTCGCGAAGGCCGATGACGAGGGGTGCAGCATCCTGTTGCCGTCCGACCTGGTGGTCGCGCGCGCCTTTGCCGCCCATGCCCCGCATGAAGTGGTCACCACCTGCCCCGA
>JAGRMK010000376.1:1731-6691 GCA_020441345.1 Paracoccaceae bacterium | reverse complement strand
GAACTCGAACCCTTCGACGCCGCGACCAATGCCGCCGCGCGCCGTGCCGCAGAGCTGACCAAGGCCGGCACGCTGGTGTCGGTGGCCGGGGGCGGCGACACGGTCGCGGCGCTGAACCGGGCGAAGGCGGCACAGGATTTCAGCTATATCTCGACCGCGGGCGGCGCCTTTCTGGAATGGATGGAAGGCAAGGTTCTGCCGGGTGTCAAGGCGCTCGGCGGATGACCGAAGCCGCGCACCCCGACGATCCCAAGGGGCTGATCCGCGAATCCTATCGTATCGACGGCATCACCGCGTCCGAGTGCCGGTCGATCCTGGTGGACTGGGCGCTCAGTCTGCCCGCCGATTGCGATCAGGGCGCGGCCGCGACGCGGCTTCTGGCCACAGGGCGCGACCCCGGCCATCCGATGACCGCGCTTCTGGCCGAAGCGGCGACTCATCGCGCCGCCGCCGGTCGCGGCCAGCGGCGCGGCGGGCGCGCCGGGCGGTTCGCCTCGGACCCTCGACTTGGCGGGACATCGCGCTAGATCGTCGGTCTGACAACCGGATCAAGACACCATGCCCCTGCCCGCCCCTGCCCTGATCACCTTTGCCGCCATCGCCGGGCTGGCTGGTTGCGCCGCGCTGGTCGACACCCGCGCCGACCGACGCGAGGCAGAATGGATGGCCCTCACCCCGCCGCTGGGCCAGATTGTCATCGTCGAGGGGCATCGCGTGCATCTGGTGGATAGCGGCGCACCCGCGCCGGATGCGCCCGATCTCGTGTTGATCCACGGTGCGAATGGCAATCTGCGCGATTTCACCTTTGACCTGGTCGGGCGGCTGGACGACCGGTATCGCGTGATTGCCGTGGATCGCCCCGGTCTGGGGTATTCCGACAGTCTGGGCCTGGCCGACAGCGACCCACGCGAACAGGCGCGCGTGCTGCGCCTCGCCCTGGCACAGATCGGCGTGCGCAGGCCCATCCTGGTCGGGCATTCCTATGGCGGGGCGGTGGCGATGGGCTGGGCGTTGCAGGCGCCCGACCAGACCGCCGCTGTGGTGCTGCTGGCCGGGGCCACCCACCCCTGGGAGGGCGGGCTCGGCGGCTGGTATCGGCTGAACGCGACTCTGCTGGGGCGTCCGGCACGCGCCACGGTCGCCGCCTTTGCGCCGCAGGACATGGTCGGCGATGTGCTGGAAAGCGTCTTTGCCCCGGCCCCGGTGCCCGACGGATACATGACGTATTTCGGTCCCAATCTGTCGCTGCGTCGCGAGTCTCAAGCCAACAACACCCGACAGGTCAATGACTTGCTGGGCTATGTCACCCGGATGCAGCCCGGCTACGAGGCCCTGTCGCTGCCGATCGAGATCCTGCATGGCGATGCGGATACCATCGTCGGGCTGGACATCCACAGCCGCCGGATGGCCGCCGAGACCGCAAGCGCGCATTTGACCGTTCTCGAAGGCGCCGGGCACATGCCCCAACACAGCCACCCGCAGGCGGTGGTCGCGGCCATTAACCGTGCCGCCCGCCGCGCGGGTATGTCGCGCTAGCCGCCCCGCGCGGGACGCGCTAAGGTCGGGGCGTCAACCGCGATGGACCGATGCGCCGCCTGCTTGCCCTGATTTTTGCCCTAGTCCTTGCCACCGGACTTGCCGGTTGTTCGGCACTGTTCGCCCCCATCGCCGCGCAGCGCGAGGCGCGCTGGATGGCCGAGACACCGCCGCTGGGTCAGTTGATCCCGGTCGAGGGGCGGCAGGTTCATGTGCTGGTCGCCGGACGTGCGCGCGGCACGGCACCCGACGTGGTGCTGATCCATGGCTCGAACGGGAACCTGCGGGACTTTACCTTTGATCTGGTCGGCCGTCTGGCCGGGCACTATCGTGTGATCGCCGTGGACCGGCCTGGTCTGGGCTGGACCGACAGCTGGGGCGAGGCCGATAGCGACCCGCGCGAACAGGCGCGTATCCTGCGACTGGCGGTCGAGGCGGTGGGGGTGCATCGTCCGATTGTCGTCGGGCATTCCTATGGCGGGGCGGTGGCGATGGGCTGGGCGTTGCAGGCGCCTCGGCAGACCGGCGCGGTGGTGCTGATCTCGGGCGCGACGCATCCCTGGGAACAGGATCTGACGCCCTGGTATCGGTTCAACCGCACCATCCTGGCGCGCCCCGTGCGCGCGGCCCTTGCGGCCTTTGCCCCCGACCGCTCGGTACGCAATGCGATTGCCGACCTGTTCGATCCTGAACCGCTGCCCAATGGCTACGTCGAGCATTTCGGCGCCGGGCTGTCATTGCGCCGCGACTCGCAGGCCAACAACGTGCGTCAGGTCAATGCGCTACTCGACCATGTCACCGAAATGGCACCCGACTATGCCACCTTGCGCCTTCCGATCGAAATTCTGCAAGGCGCGCGCGACCCGGTGATCGCACAGGAAACCCACGCCGACCCGATGGTCGCCCGGGTTTCGGGCGCGCGGCTGACGGTGATCGAGGACGCGGGGCACATGCTGCATCACACGCACCAGGATGCCGTGGTCGCCGCCATCGGGCGCGCCACGCGGCGGTCGGGGCAATAGCCGTCAGACCAGCCCCGCGAGCCCGTCATACACCAGCTTCACCCCAACGATCGCGACCATCGCGTAAGTGAAGGGATAGAACACCTCGGGTGACATGCGCCGGATGATCGCCGCGCCGATACTGACCGAGACCACCGATAGCGGCAGCATCAGCGCCGCCGAAACCAGAACGTCGTTCTGGAACATGCCCAGGACTGCGTAGGGAAGCACCTTGATGGCGTTGACGATGGCAAAGAACGTTACCGAAGTGCCGGTATAAAGCTTGGGGTCCAGCCGTTTGGGCAAAACGTGGATCTGGAACAACGGCCCCCCGGCATGCGCCACGAACGAGGTAAACCCGGCAATCGCACCCCAGATCCAGCCCATTGCCGGCCGGTGCCGCATCGCACGCCCCAGGTATCGCCCCAGCAAGGCCCGAGCCGCGAACCCCAACGCCACGACCCCGACGATCAGCCGAACCACCGCATCCGAAGTCACCGCCGCCGTCGCCCAGCCCAATGCAATGCCGATCAGGGCGGCAGGCAGCATGACGCGCAGCACCGACCCGTCGCGCCAGCCACGCCAATGCCACAGGCTGACGGCATCCATCATCAGCAGGATCGGCAACAACACCGCCGCGGCCAGCACCGGCGGCATCACCAGCGACATCACCGGAACGCCCATCAGAGCAAAGGCACCGCCAAGCCCGCCCTTGGACAGCCCGACCAGCGCCACCGCCAGCACCGTAACCCAGAACATCGCCGGTGTCGCGAAAACCGTCCAGTCGGCCATCTCAGGCGGATCCTTCGCGCGGTTCGGCCGCGCGCCGGTCGATCCGCCGCGCGGCCGCCCGCGCCAGCGCGCGTCCGGCTTCGGTCAGCGCATATTCCGCGCCGGCCCGGCGAATGACGCCGCGGTCCAGCGCCTCCAGCACGACCCGCTGGGCCCGTGCCTCGCGCCAGAACAGGTGATCGACCAACGCCGCATGGGTGCATTCCTCGGCCTGCACCGCGGTGCCTTCATGGGTCGCGAGATGGGTCAGCAGGGTCGCGACCATGGCCTCCAGCCGGATCGCGCGTCGTCTGATCACCGCCGCCACCAGCCCCGAGCGTGGCGAGGCCAGCAGCGCCAGGCCCAGTCCCAACCCGGTCGCCAGCGCCATGCTCCCGCCGATCGACACATCCCATTGCAGCGCCGCGCCATAGCCCAGCCCGACCGAGATCACCCCGGACCCCATTGCCACGACCAGGATGCCGAACACGCTGGCCGCAACCAGCTGGCCGGTCACGGCAGGCACGATCAGAAAGGCTAGGAACAACACGACGCCGACCGCATCAAAGGCCGCCACCGCCGTCATCGCGGTCAGGGTCAGCAGCACCAGCCCCATCGCCTGCGGCCGGAACCCCAGCGCGGCCGCCAATCCCGGGTCAAAAGCCGCGATCTTCTGCTCTTTCCAGAACAGCGCCAGGAACGCCGCGTTCACAACCGTTACCGCCGCCAGCGTCACCCCCGCCACCGGCAGATCGACGCCAAACCAGGTCACCGTGTTCAACCAGACATAGCCGATCTCGCCCAGCAGCACGCTATCGACATCCAGATGCAGGTTGCGGGCGTTCAGGTTGATCAGCAACACACCCAGCGCGAACATCGCCGGAAACACCAGCCCGGTCGCGCTGTCTTGTCCCATCAGCCCGCTGCGCGCCAGCACCTGCGCACCCAGCACGGCGGCGATACCCGCCAGCGCCGCGCCACCGACCACGATCGGCCCCGCCCGCGCGCCGGTCAGCATCCAGGCCAGGATGATCCCCAGCACGATCGCGTGGCTGATCGCGTCGCCCGACATCGCCTGGCCACGCAGAACCAGAAACGTGCCCAGCAGCGCCCCCGACAGCGCCACCAGCGCGCCGGTTCCCAGGATCATCAGGTCCAGAGCCGCCGGCATCATCGCGCATGTCCTTCGTCCGACAGGCGATCGACGCCCGATTGCGTCAGTTCCCAGCGCCGGTCACGGCCCTCGGGCCCGACAGGCTGTGCGGCGCGGATATAGCCCTCGCGCTGCAAGCGATCCAGAACCGGCTGGGCGTTGGCCCCCAGATAGGCGTCCAGCATCGCCTGATCGCTGCCATACGCCGGGTTGTGGTGGTCGCGGCTCAACCCGTCGAGCGCCGCCAGAACCTGACGCCCGCGCAACGACCGCCGCGCCCGGATCTGTCGCAGCCACCGTGCCAGGATGCCGCGATCCGGTGCCAACAGCAGCGATAGCGCGGTCAGCAGACTGGCCATCAACACCATCACCGGGCCCGTTGCCACGCCCTGCCCCAGTGCCGACATGAACGCCCCCGCAGCCCCCGCCGCGATGCCAAACCCCGCCGCCAGCATCACCATCGGCGCCAAACCGCGCACCCATTGCCGCGCCGCCACCG
>JAGRMK010000376.1:0-1719 GCA_020441345.1 Paracoccaceae bacterium | reverse complement strand
ACCATCAAGACGACCCCGGCCAGCGCCAGGCCCAGGACGATGGTCACGGCGATCAGCACCGTCAGCAGGGTTTCAAGGAACGGAACCGGCAATCCTTGTGCCTGCGCCGCCTCGCGGTCGAAGGCAATCAGCTGAAATTCCTTCCAGAACAGCGCCACACAGCCCAGCACCGCCAGCGCCACCACCGCCATTGGCATCAGATCGGCCCGCAGCACCGAAGCCGCCTGCCCGAACAGGAACACGGTCAGCCCCGCCGCCCCCTCGTGCAGTTGCGCGATGGACAGCAGCACCACACCGGCGGCGAAGAACAGGCTCAGCACCGTGCCAAGCGCGGCATCGGGCTTGACCCCCGCACCGCGCCGCAAGAGCTGCACAACCAGCCCGGCCAAGGCTCCCGACAAAAGGGCCCCGCCCAGGATCGCCACGAACCCGCGCCCGCCGCTGGCCAGGAACCCGCCGACCACGCCCGGCAACGCGGCATGCGAAATCACATCGCCCAGCAGGCTTTGGCCCCGCAGCACCAGGAACGTGCCCAGCACCCCGGCCAGCGCGCCGATCAACCCGGCGGCCAGGATCACCGTGATCAGCGTCGGATTAAGCATTCTCGGCGCTCCCCAGCGCGCCAATCAGCGCCAGTTGCCCGCCATAGGCCGCGCGCAGATTGGCTTCGGTGTAGACTTCGGTCACCGGGCCCTGCGCGATGATCCGTTGGTTGAGCATCACCAGCCAGTCGAAATAGCGCGACACGGTTTGCAGATCGTGATGGACCACAACCACGGTGCGCCCGGCGTCGCGCTGCGCCTTCAGCAGGGTGACGATCGCCGCCTCGGTCACCGCATCGACCCCGGCCATGGGTTCATCGAGAAACAGAAGATCGGCCTCCTGCACCAGCGCGCGAGCGATGAAAACCCGCTGTTGCTGACCGCCCGACAACTGGCTGATCGGGCGCGCGGCGTAGTCTTGCATGCCGACCTGTTCCAGCGCGGTCATCGCGCGCGCGCGCTCGGCGCGACCAGGACGCCGCAGCCAGCCCAACTGGCCATAGAGCCCCATCAGCACCACGTCCCGCACGGTGGCCGGAAAGTCCCAGTCAACGGATTGGCGCTGCGGCACATAGGCGATGCGCCGCCGCGACTGCACAACCGGAAGGCCGAAGATCCGCACGTGCCCCGCGACCGGCGTCACCAGTCCCAGAACGGCCTTGATCAGCGTCGATTTGCCCGCACCATTCGGCCCGACAATCGCCGCCATCACGCCCGGAGGAATATCGAGGTCGATATCCCACAGCACCGGGCGTTCGCGGTAGCTGACCGTCAGATCCTCGACATGACAGGCGAATTGCGGCTCGTGCAGATCGGCCATCCAACCCTCCGTTGCGACTCGGGGGTCAGACTAGTCAGGCGATCAAGCAAGTTAAAGGACTTTCTTGCGACTGACTCGCAACAAGCGCCGGATGGATCAGCCGCCGGTATGGCTCATGTGACGCGACATCTGCCCCTCGACCTTCTGGCGTGAATAGTCGAAATCGTGCCCCTTGGGCTTTCGGGAAATCGCCGCGCGGATCGCGTCTTCCAACAAGGCATTGTCCGGGCTGGCCCGCAGCGGCGCGCGCAGATCGGCGTTGTCTTCCTGCCCCAGGCACATGAACAATTCGCCCGTGCAGGTCAGCCGCACGCGGTTGCAACTTTCGCAGAAATTATGCGTGAGCGGGGTGATGAA
>JAGRMK010000375.1:2338-6027 GCA_020441345.1 Paracoccaceae bacterium | reverse complement strand
ATTGTTCTTCGACCGCCAGCGACCAGGTGTGCAACAGCGGCGTTTCCTCGGCCGCGGGGGCAAAGTAATCCACCTCTGAAATGAACAGCATGTTCGACAGGAACAGCAGCACGGCAAAGACCGATGCCGAGAAATCCTCGAATGCGGGGGGCAACAACAGGGCGTAACCGGCGGCGCAACTGGCGGCGATGACCACGAACAACGCGGGCAGGATGCGACGCGCACGGCGCTCATAGAACCGGGCGATGGAATAGCGCCCCTCTTGCAGATCGCCCAGCAGAATGCCGGTGATCAGATAGCCCGAGATGACGAAGAACACATCGACCCCGATGAACCCGCCGGTGAACCCGGGAAAGCCCGCGTGGAACGCCATCACCGGCAGCACGGCGACAGCGCGCAGCCCGTCGATTTCGCGGCGATAGCCCGTGTCAGGCGCGGGCATCGGTGGTCCCGGTCCGGTGGCCGCGCGGCTTGGTGTCGACCGGCCTGCTCGCGTCATGCGCGCCATGGCGCCCCGGCGTCTGGTGCCGCGCACGGCCCCTGGCGAAAGAGATCGCGTTCATTCCGATGTCCTGCTCTGTCCTGCCGCGCACCCTAGTGCCTGCGCGGCACCGGCACAACGGGGGCGGCGTCGTTCCGCGCGCCTGCGCTGGTCAGTCCTTGCGTTCTGTCCACAAGCGCGCGGCCAAGGCCGCATCCGAGGTCAGGATCCGGTCGACCTGGGCCACGCCATAGGTTTCCACCAAAGTCTGCGTTGGCGACAAAAGCGACCGGCCCATGTTCGCGACCGCGCCCGGTCCCGCGAATCCCAGCCATTCCAGCAGCGTCGGATAGACATCGACCATCGAGCCCTCGCGCGCGACCTGGCCGGTGCCGTCGCCCAGAAAGAGCACCGTATTGCGCGCGGCAAAGGCCTCGGCGCCGCGCGGCAGGTTGACGTTATGCGACAGATGGTCCGACATCACCACGATACGCAGCGGGCGATCCGGGCGGACCCGGTCTTGCCTTGCGCGAATGTCGTCGATGAACGCGACCGTCTCGTCGATCAGCGAGCGCACGACGGCATGGGCATCGCGCGATTTGACACCTTTGCCATCGGGCGTCGCGCGGCGCGACAGATAACCGGTGCGCCCGTGCGGTCCGACCGTTTCGACCACCAGCAGATAGGGCGCTTCGCCCTCGGCCAGAGCAGCCTGACGTAGCCGCCCGCTGTCAAAGGTCATCTGATCGTCCAGGATCCGGTCGATGCGGGCGGCCTCGACATCCTCGGGCGGATGCATGGCAATCTGTTCCGCAAGGCCGATGACCCCGATCTTGTGGGTGCGGTAATAAACGTCGATCCCGGCAAAGCGGGGGTCGGCGCCGACGATGTAGTCCATGGCATAGCCGTGCGTATCCAGAACATCGCCCAGCGACGCGACCGTGCCCATGAAATCCTCGATGCCGCCCAGCTTGTTCTTGCCGCGCAGGCCGTTGGGCAGCACAGGAACGCCCGAAAGGGTCGCCACCATTCCCGCCAGAGACCAGCCCGTCCCGGCGATCTGGCGCACGCCCGTAAAACTGAGCCCCTGCGATTCCAGACGCGCCAGCGGTTCGGCCAGGTCGCCGAAGGTCGTGGTGTCCAGAAACCGCCGATCGACGCCCTCGACATAGATCACCACCACGTCAGGCAGGGTGTCGGGGCGTTGAAGCGGCGCGGGCTCGCGGTATTCGTCCAGCAGACTGGAGCGGACCTTGGGTTGGACCAGGCGCATCGCCAGATGGCGCACCACCGGGTTCAGCGCCACCAATGCGGCGGTGCCGACCCAGAGCAGCCAGGGTCCGGTAGACAACACGTTGTGCAATCCCCAGATCGACAGGGCAGCGACCGAGACGACCACCAGCGACGAATAGATCTCGTTTTCGTACCCCTTCAGCGTGCCGCCCTTCATGCCGAGGCCGGTGTGAATGGCAATCGCCATCAGATCCACCCGCCCAAAGCCGCGGGCAATGATCCAGACCGGGATCAGCACGATGGCCGCGACGATCAGCGGCAGCACATGCCAATCCACCGGCGCCCATGCAGCACCCAGCGCGTTCGCAAGACCGATCAGCAGGCAAAGCGCCGACAGCATGCCAAGCGTATAGGGTTTCTTGTGCGGTCGCGCCAAAACCCAGGCGGCCAGGGCAAAAGCCATAGTCAGGGCGCCGGCGGAAAAAACGGTGGTCAACGGCATAAAAAACCAACTTGGAGAGGTAAAGAGCCGTATTCTCATGCAGCCGTGGCGCGCGTGTCAACCCGGACTGTGCCCGCTGCGATCCGGTGCAAGCCCCGCTACCCAAGCCCCGCTACCGCGGTTCCTGCGCCTGCGGAAATGCCGGGGCATAGCCCAGAGCGTCGAAATCCTGCGCGAAAAGCCGGGCAACGCGGTCAGCCCGGGCAGGGGTGTAGAACTGCGCGAGGTGGCGGTCGGCACCGGTTTCCTTGCCTCTGTCGCCCCGGCTTTCGCCCTGCAGCGCACCCTCGGGCACCGTCAGGCCGCGCGCCGCAAGAAAGCCCAGCGCGTCGTCGCGCAGGCTTTCGAACCGCAGAACGGCGTCATAGCGGTCGAGCGGCAAGGCCAACAGATTGACCTGTGGCGCCCAATGCGCATCGCGCGGCAGACCGCCCGCGTCCAGCCATCGCAGGAAGGCGTCGAACCCGTCCGGCGTCAGGTCGAAGGCGCCGTGTTTCTTGCGATAGGCGTCAAAGCGGAACTTGTCGAGAAAGGCCGAAAGCACCCGTGAATAGGGGTTTCGGATGGTGACAAACACCGCGTAATCGGCCAGCCGTTCGATTTCGGATGATGGCAGGTCAAAGAAATTGGGCGTGGCGTCCTTGGCGCTGTCGCTTTGCCCGACCTGACCGGTCTGCATCTCGTGCAACAGCAGGACCAGCGCGCTGTTGGCGTTCTTTTTCACACGGTTGAACGCCAGGTTCAGCCCCGGATAGAAGGCCAGCCGGCGCAGGGCCTTGCGGTTCACGACACCGGGCCCGAACCGCGCGTCGACGGCCCGCAACGCCCGAGGCGCGCGGATCATGTTGCTGATATTGCGCGCCAAAAGCGCGGGGCCGCGAGAGGTGTCGCTCATTGGGGGTGTCCGGCCCGGCAAGGGCCGGACTCCTGTATTCAGGCGGATTTCGCCTTGGCTTCGTATTCGGCGGCTTCGGCCAGCCATTCGGCGGCATAGTCCACGTCCTGCCATTCCTTGAACCAGGGGCCACCCCGCGTGTGGTGCACGGCTTGCGGATAGCCGGTTTCGGGCTTGTCATACCAGCCTTCCAACCAGTTCCAGCCGGTCGGCAGGGCGCCGATCTCGTCGTCCTGGGCCCACTGCATGCGATGCAGATAGGCGCCCGACTGGCTGTTCACCACCTCGGGCGTCAGTTGCTTGGTCGAAGGATGCGCGCAATTGAACAGCATGAATGACGACCAGTTCTTGCGCGGATAGGGCGACTGCGGCACGCCGTCCATCTTGGTCGTTTCCTTGGGCTGATAATCGTGCTGCACGCACATCACGGCCTTGGACGGGTCCATGTATTGCTGCAACTCGGCGACATCGCCAAAGAAGATGAAATCGCAATCGACAAAGATCGCCCAACCCTCGTAGCCGGCCAGATGCGGCACGAGAAAGCGCGAATAGGTGAATTCGGTCGAGGCCAGCGGGTC
>JAGRMK010000375.1:573-2225 GCA_020441345.1 Paracoccaceae bacterium | reverse complement strand
ATATCCTCGCGCGAGTCCCAACCAATATAGACACGAAGCTTGTCCATGACAGCTTTCCTTTCGGTTCTTCTGTTGTCTGGCGCGCTTCTATCGTGGATTTTCAGGGCTGAAAACCTGCATCTCTAGTGCATCGGATCAGCGGGCGGGCCTCTGCCGGATCGATGCCAGAATCGCCTCCATCGCTGACAAAGCGACCTGTAGCGGGTGCAGGTTTTCGGCTTGAACGCGCGCCGCACCGGCCAGATAGGGCGCGCGGAATGCCGGGTCTTGCGCCGCGACCACGGCCTGCGCCATCTCGGCAGGGGTCGCCACCTCAAGCGCGCCACCCGCCGCCTTGAGACGGGCATAGGCATGGGCGAAATTGCCAACGTCGGGGCCATGCACCACCATCGCCCCAAGCGCGACGGCTTCGAACGGGTTCTTTCCGGTCAGCGGGGTGCCCTCGACCGGCATCGAATTGCCGGTATAGGCGACGGGGGCCAGCCGATACCACAGGCCCATCTCGCCGATCGTGTCGGCGATATAAACCTGCGTGCGGGCGGTGATCGGTTCCCCGCGCGAGCGTCGCGCGATCCGGTCGGGTGCAAAGCGCGCGCGGGCCGCGGTCTCTGTCTTGTCGGCCTCGGTGCGCTGGCGGGGCGCGATCAGGAACAGAAGGTCCGGCAGGTGTTGCAGCGCCAGCGCCTGAGCCTCGATCAACTGCGGTTCTTCGATGACCTTGGTGCTGGCGGCCAACCAGACCGGCCGCCCGCCGATTGCCGCTGCCAGATCGGCGCGCGTGTCGGGGCGGTCGGGCAGGGGGTCTGACGCCGCCTTGAGGACGCCCATCACCGCCATTCGGGCCGGGTCCGCACCCAGATCGACATAACGCTCCATCGAATGCGCGTCTTGCACCAGGATCGGGTCGAACAGGTTCATCAGATAACCGTTGGTGCGCGCGATCCGACGGCGGCGGCGATAGCGCCGCTCGGTTACATGGGTGTTGATCAGCGCCATCGGCAACCCGGCGCGGCGCGCCTGCATCACCGTCTCTGGCCACAGATCGGCCTCGGCGACGATCAGCGCATCGGGGCGCCAATGGGCCAGAAAACGGCGCACGGCGCCCGGATAGTCGGCGGGTGCGAATTGATGGATCACCCGGTCGGGCAGGCCCCGCGCCTCAAGCGCCTGCGCCGAGGCCAGCGTCAGAGTGGTCAGCACCACCGAGACATCGGCATGGGCTGCCGTCAAACGGTGCAGCAAGGTGACAAGCGCCTGCGCCTCGCCGACCGAGACCGCGTGAAACCACAGCACCACCCCCCCCGGTCGCGCGACACGATACCGCCCGGTCTTTTCCGCGACGCGTGCCGGATCCTCGCGGCCCTTGCGCCGCCGAACAGCCAGCGCAAGCCACCAGAGCGGCGCAGAGATCCTGGCAAAGCCCAGGTAAAATCGCAGGAAAAAAGGCATCGGTCCGGCCCCGTCAATCAGGCGTCGGAATACCCCCCGCGCCCGCCATGTGCAAGCCGCGCCGCGTCAACGGCCCTTCCATACCGGATCGCGTTTCTCGGCAAAGGCATTTTGCCCCTCGTGCAGGTCTTCGGAGCCATAGAGCCGGTCCACCGCCGCGATCTGTCGCTTGGTGACTCGGTTCAGCGCATCCTGAAAGCGCA
>JAGRMK010000375.1:0-562 GCA_020441345.1 Paracoccaceae bacterium | reverse complement strand
GCCTCGCGCACCACTTCCTTGATCGCCGCATAGACCAGCGGCGGACCCGAGGCGAGAAGCCGCGCCAGGTCCCATGTCTTGTCCAGCAGAGCCTCGGGCGTGCAGATCTCTCTGACCAGCCCCCAACGCTGGGCTTCCTCGGCATCGAACCAGCGCCCGGTCAGCAACAGATCCATCGCCACGTGATAGGGGATCCGCTTTGGCAGCTTGATGCTGGCGGCATCTGCCACGGTACCCGACCGGATCTCGGGCAGGGCGAAACTGGCCGTGTTGCTGGCCAGGATCAGGTCGCAGGACAGCGCCAGCTCCAGCCCGCCGCCGCAGCAGATGCCATTGACCGCGCAGACCACGGGCTTGTTCATGTTCGGCAGTTCCTGCAAGCCGCCGAACCCGCCGACGCCATAATCGCCGTCCACCGCATCGCCACCGGCAGCGGCCTTCAGATCCCAGCCCGGGCAAAAGAACTTGTCCCCCGCGGCCCGCAGGATCGCCACCCGCAAGCCCGCGTCATCGCGGAACGCCTTGAACACGTCGCCCATGATCCGGCTGGTCGCAAGGTCGA
>JAGRMK010000374.1 GCA_020441345.1 Paracoccaceae bacterium | reverse complement strand
CGCGCGCAACGCGGTCGCCGTGTCGGTAGCCTGCGCGGTGGCGGGGATCATCGTCGGCGTCGTCGGGTTGACCGGTCTGGGTCTGAAGTTCAGCGCGATGATGCTGGCGTTTTCCAACGGCAATCTGCTGCTGGCGCTGGTCCTGGTGCTGCTGGCCAGCCTGGTCCTGGGCATGGGGCTGCCGGTCACGGCATCGTATATCGTGCTGATCATCCTTGTCGGTCCGGCGCTGACCAGCGAATTCGGCGTGCCGCTTCTGGTCGCGCATCTGGTGGTGTTCTGGTACTCGCAGGATTCGAACGTGACGCCACCTGTGGCATTGGCCGGTTTTGCGGGGGCCGCGATTGCCGGGTCGAAACCGATGGAAACCAGTATTCAGGCGTGGAAATACGCCAAGGGCCTGTATCTGATTCCGCTGTTCATGGTCTATAACGAGTCGATCATCGTCGGCGGGCCGGTGGCGCTGGTGCTCTGGAACGGGTTCATCGCGATCGTCGCCCTGATCGCCTTCGCCGCCGTGCTCGAAGGGTTCCTCTATGCTCCGATGCGCTTGTGGCAGCGTGCGGTTCTGATCCCCGCCGTGGTCGCGATATTCTGGCCAAGTATCTGGCTGGAAGCCGCCGGTGTGGTGGTGATCCTCGCGATCCTGGCGATGAACCGGGCCGCGGCGCGCGCGGCCTGACGCACGCGCCCCTTAGCCTTCGTTCGTGGCGCGGGCAATCCGCGCGGCGATGTCCTGGAACTGGGCAAGCTCTTGTTCGGATACGGCCCCGTCCAGCCGTCGCTGACGTTCGCGCATCTGCGGGATCAGGGCCTCGAACAACGCGCGCCCTTCGGCGCTGAGCCGATAGCTCCAGGCGCGGCGGTCCTTGGTGGATTGCGCAGCCTCCAGCAGCCCGCGATTTTGCATCGCGAACAAGGCGCGGCTGGCCTGTCCCTGGGCGATCCGGGTGTGAGCGATGATGTCTTTTTGCGCCTGAGCGCCCTTGCCCTGGTAAAGCACAGACAGGATCCGCCATTCCGGGATCGTCAAGGTGCTATGCGCGGCCAGCACCCGGCGGATGTCCTCTTCCAACGCGCGACGCAGCCGGATCGTGATGATGTGCGCGCGGCTGGCGCCTTCGGGCACGAAATCGAGTTGCAGCGGATCAGGCGCAGCATGGCCGGGCATGGAGTCCCTCCTGTCATTCGGTCGGCCCGGTCCTCGTGGTCGCCGCGGGGCTGGTCAAGACCGCAAAAGAATCCTTGCCGGATAATGTATATTTAAGCATATTATTATCAGGCATAGAAGTGGAGATGCTGAATGACGTCGCGCGACGCGAATTTCCTCTATCCCGGCGAGCCCGTGCCCCCCGATGAAATCCGGGTCACGGCGATCGGCACCGGAATGCCGTTCTCGCGGCGCCGTCAGGCCTCGCCTGGGTGGCTGATCCAGCTGGGCAATGGCGACGCGTTCATCTTTGACATCGGCACCGGCAGCAGCGCGAACCTGAACGCGCTGGGCGTGCCGCATTCGCTGCTGGACAAGGTGTTTCTGACGCATCTGCACGTCGATCATTTTGGCGACCTGACCTCGTTGCACGGGTTGGGCATGGTGCGCGGGCGCTTTACGCCGCTGCGCGTCTGGGGGCCGTCGGCGTTGCAGCCTGAGCTGGGAACCAAAGCCTTTGGCGAGGCGTTCAACAAGCTCATGGCCTGGGATATCGCCAGCCGTCGGGTGGTGGTAAACGCGGGATCCGGCTGGCGCGCAGAGTTCACCGAGTTCGATTACGCCGTGAACGGTCAGGTCGTGTTCGCGGAAAACGACGTCACCATCACCGCCTTTCCGGCGGTGCATTGCATCGATGGTCCAGTCAGTTACCGGCTGGACTGGAACGGTCTGTCGGTGGTCTACCTTGGCGATGGCAAGCCCAGTCAGTTCCTGGTGGACAATGCTCAGAACGTCGATCTCTTGATCCACGAGGCCTTCGTGCCGGCGCGGGAGTATGCGGAAAAAACCCACTTGCCTTATCAGGTGGCGCAGAACATTTGCCACGGGGTGCATTGCCCGCCACGCTCTGCCGGCAAGATGTTCGCGCTGTGCCAACCGCGCCTGGGCGTAATGTATCACACCATGCTATCCGAGGATCTGCGCGTGCCGGTAATCGACGACGTGCGCCAGACATGGTCCGGCCCCGTCGCCCTGGCCGAGGACCTCTGCGTCTTTGACATCAGTACCGACCGCATCCGCCAGCGCCGCGCGGTGGTGCCCGATCTGGCCTGGCCGGTGCCCTCGCACCGCCACGGCAGCGAGCGCCCGAAGATGGAGCACCACGACATCCTGCCGATGTCGGACTGGCTCAGGGACGCGGAAATCGCCGTCGAGGGGGTGGAAACCACGATCATCGACTCTTGAGGCCAAGCGGCACGTCCGGTGAGGATCAAACTCGATGTTTGTTTGAACCCGAAACCTGTGCCACTCTCGGCCTTCGGACCGCCGAAGCGGCCGAGAACCGCGACAAAAACAAGGTGCCGGCACAGAGCACTTACGAAGAACGACAAACCAAACGGGAGGAACCGGAGATGGGATTTTCAAAGAAACTGCTTGGTGCGGCTGCCGCGCTGCTCATGGCGGGAACACTTGGCGCACAGGCGCAGGATTGGCAGCCAGAAGGCACGCTGACGCTGCAAATCGGTTTCGGGGCCGGTGGCTCGACCGATACGATCGGTCGTGTGCTGGCCGCGCAAATGCGTGAGCAGACTGGCTGGAACATCGTTGCCGAGAACGTCACCGGCGGCGGTGGCATCGCCATGTTCGCAGGCATTGCGAACCGCCCGCCGACGAATGACGTGGTCGGGCTGGGCGTGACCATGCCGATCCTGATCAACCTGGTGCGCCGCGGGTCAGAACTTGGGTTTGATCTCGACAGTTTCGCCTATGTCGGCACCCTGGCGAATGCGCAACTGGCCTTGGTCGCGCGGGGCGACGCGCCCTATGACACGCTGGAAGAATTCCTGGCCTATGCCGCGGCCAACCCCGGCCTGACGGTCGGCTTTGATGCTCCGCCGCAGCAGGCGCTGATTGCCGCCGTCGCGCGGGACGCCGGGTTGCAGTTCAACATGGTGACTATGGAAAGCAGCGCGGATTCGGTGCGCTTCCTGCTTGGCTCGCAAGTTGATGCCGCGTTTTCCAGCGGGGTGCATATCCCCTACCTGGAAACCGGCGAGATGGTCACCCTGGCCAGCGCGAACCGTGAACGGTTGAGCTATGCACCGGATGTCGCGACCTTCGTGGATCTGGGCTACAACTACTTCGTTGATCCCTATTACTTCCTGGGGATGCATGCCGACAGCGATCCGGCCGCCGTGGCCGCGATTGCCGCCGCTGTTGACGCCGCGTTGCAAACGCCCGCGATGATCGAGATCATCCAGAACATCAACACGACCCCGCCGCTGAACCTGGGGATCGAGGGCACGCGGCAGATGCTTGGCGACAGTCTGATCGTGGCGCAGGGCCTGTTCGGTGGCTGAAAACCCGGCTGAGTGACTGGTGCCGCCCGGCCAGGGGGGATCCCCCGGCCGGGCGGCTGCCGGCG
>JAGRMK010000373.1 GCA_020441345.1 Paracoccaceae bacterium | reverse complement strand
GGCCGATGGCAGTTTCTCGACCGGGCCGATGATCATGGCGCTGATGCGCCGGAACGCGGCGTGAGCGCGGAATAGTTCACAGCTGTGAACTCCCCTGTCCGATTGCGCGACGCACCAGCCGCGATACTGTTCACAGCTGTGAACACGCGGCGGCGCATGACGCGGATCCGGGCGCATTGTCAGTGGGAGTGGAAGCTCCGGGATAGGGCAGGGCGCTGTGATGGTGGGAAATCGACCCTTGCGCGGCCACCGTCCGCTGAGTCGCATGGAAGCGGGCTCGGCGCGTTCAGATGAAACCGCTCAGGTCATCTCCTTGCCGATGAAACGATCCGCATAGCGGCCGGTCATGCCCGGTGCGGCATTCGCGACATCGGAGGACCGTGTCCATGTGGGGATCTCATACCGGGAATGCGAAAGCCCGGCGGCGACCAGCAACCGGCCGAAATTGCGATTGCTTAGCAAAGGGACTTCGATTCCAGACCGAGGTGGCGCAAGGTCAGTGGCCTGGAGCCGAAGAGGCCAGTGCGTGTTTCTCATCTGCCGAGGGACCCGCGAAACGGCTGAGCGATGCGGTGATGAATGGCGCCCGCCGCCGATCACGAACAAGGGAAGGTCGGGCGCCACGTTCCGCGGCCCGATCTTGTGCATGAACCCGTCAACCAGGGTTTTCGTGACGGATCGCGCCAGGATTTCGCAGGTGTCATGTTCTCGCAACCCGGTCGCGATGGCATGGCGCGCGATTTCGGCGCCGTAGCGCCGCACGCTTGCGGCCAGGACCGAGCATCGGGGCTCGGGGTCGCGCGCACTCACAAGGTTGAACAATACGCAATCCAGGGTCAGCCCGCCGATATCGACGATCGCATAGGTGCCATCTCGGCTGGCGCTTGACTGGACGAAACCCGCGACGGCGCCCGACAGTTCGGGAAAGACTTCGACAAGGTCGTCGTGCGGCTCTCTCTGGGTATTTTCAAGATAACGCGCAACAGTGGACGCGGTGACGGGCTCATCCGAGACCCCCAATGCGCCCCCTGCCTTGCAGCATCGGCTGAAGCGCATGTGGTCATTGGTTCGTTCCATCGCCGCCGCAGGAAACCCCACGTTGATCGACGGAACAAATGTGCTGTCCGCAACAAGGCGCGGATAGCTGATACGAAACCAGCCCAATCCCTGGCGGATGATCAGCGCAACATAAGCGGCCAGGTGCCTTTCGGCCCGCGGGTCGGCGCTGTTCTCCTCTGCGGCTTTCAGGACGGCGACCTTCAGCTGTTGCAGCGCGGCGGCGCCGGCGGTGGGAAGCAAGGCGAAGCCTCCGTCCGGCCCTTCCCAAAGGATGGTGCGCCAGTAATAGGGGTGCGTGTCGACCCGCAGCCAATCGGGTGCGGGGACCGGCAGGGCCGCGCCGCTGCCCTGATAGGGCAGGCGGAATGCGATCTTTGTGCTGGTTGATCCCACATCGAGGCCGATCACGATGTCAGTGGGCGCCCGCCCCGACCAATTCCCGGAGGCAAACCACGCACGAGGAGCATCGAGCCGCGCGGAAATTTCGGCAACATCGGCGGCGGTCGGCGCGGTGGTAGGAAGGAAGTCGGGCATTGCCGCCATCAAGTCGATCTGGTCAAGCGGGGTGTTCCCGGGAACCTGTGAAACAGCTGAGGCGGGCTTTGTGGTTTCAGCGGATAGCAGTGGCGTTCCCAGCAGGTCCGTGGTGCGTCTGCTTGTCGCGTGTTGCGGCATTCTGGTCGCGAGTTCGTACAGCTTTTGTTTGGCTGCGTTCCTTTTGGTGCGCGGCGGTTCCTGCTTTGGCGCCTTGCCCTTCTTCCGCTTGGTGACTTTCGCTTTGGCAGGGGGCGTGTCGGTTTGCGCTGACGCCGCCTGCCGGGGGGCTTCGCGCGGGGCCGCGGGTTCCTTTTGGGGTAAAAGGCGCTTGAGGTCGCCGAGCGAGCGCAGAACACCGTGCTGGTCGTCCGAAGCCATTCTTACGCCTCCACCTTCATCAGAACCGCGGCGAGGTTGCGCCATTCGTGGTGCGCGTCGGCCCGCGATTCGAGCTCCATCCGTCGTTGTGCGATCCGCTCTTCGAGTTTTTCCAGCCTCGCGCGGTTGGCGGGTTCCATCCGCTGCCCGGCGGTGCTGATGGCCTGCAAGATCCGTGCCCGGTCGCGGTCGGCGCCGCTTTCGAGAACCCGCAATTGCACCTGAAGGCGGTCTTGCGCCCGCATGATGCGATCATTGGCTTGCCGCTCTAGCGCGGCGGACAAGGTTTCGGACTCGATCTGCGCGATCTGATCGGCGACGGTGTCCAGATCCAGCTCTTCTGTCGCGCGGGTCCACGGCGATCCTTTCTCCAAGCCGCGACGCAAGGCGGTATCGGCGGTGTCGAAATCTGCGGCTTCGGCATCCCCCAACCGTATCAGGGCCGTGACCAGTTGAATGTCGGGGTCGATCGCACCAAAGGCCCATTCCTGCACAGCCCCGACATAGACGCCCGGAGCAAGGCCGCAATCGTCCGGTGTCGTGCGGACAGCGATGGCCCCTGGCGCCAGCGCGGACGAGCCCGCGATCCGGTCCGAGATATACCGCAAGAGGGGGTGGGCCTGCGTCATCCTGTGAATGCGGCTGCTCGGATCGGGGTCGCCAAGGCGGAAAGTCATCGCGTCTTGCCGGTGCGACAGCGGTCCCGGCTCGATGTTCTTCTCTTCACCCCAGCGCGAGAACATATGGCGCGCCTCGGTATCGAGCCTGATGTCCAGTGTCTGGCGGTCGGGGTTCCAGACGACGCTGGACCTGGGATGCAGCTGACCCAGGCCCAGGTGGAGGTAATCGACGATATCCTCGGGCGAAATCCACCGGCGGCCATCGCGCTTCCCCCTGATTTCGCTGAGGATGTAATCGCCATGCGCGATCAGCGAGGCGGCTTCGCTTTCCAGGCGTTCCTCATGTTCCCTAACATTCTCAATGGCTTGGCGGGTCTGCTCGATCCGCTGTTCCTGCTCGGCTTCGCTCAGGCGGGCGCCCAGAAGGTCCTTTTCCAGCCGCGCCATTTGGGTGCCCAGGATTTCCTCGAAGCCGCCAAGCGCCTGTTCACACAGCTTGAGACGATGATAGAGACGGTCCCAGATTCGTTCGTCGATCGTGCCGGCGTAGATCAGGTTCAGGATCTTCACCTTGTCGGCCTTTTGCCCAAGCCGGTCGATCCGACCGATGCGTTGTTCGACGCGCATCGGGTTCCATGGCAGGTCGTAGTTGATGACCGCGGTTGCGAATTGCAGGTCGATCCCCTCGCTGCCGACTTCGGACGACAGGAGCACCCTGAACGGGGGCTCGTCGCGGAAACGCGCCAGCAAGGCCGGGCGATCCTTGACCCGGCTGTCCAGGACCTCGGTCTGGATTCCGATGTTGCGCAGGCGGCGCGCCAGGTAGTCAAGCGTCCCGTGGAATGTGGAAAAGACCACCACCTTTTCGCCCGGGTTCGAGGTCAGGTGTTCGGTGAGTGCCTGGGCAAAGGCGGCGAACTTGCTGTCTTGTCTCGCCATGTCATCGGCTGCGGGCCATTGCCGGGCCAGCCTGTGCAGCTCTTGTCGAAGGGGCTTTTCGCGCATCTCTTCCTGGTCGAAATCGGTCTCGATGTCGCCGCCGTCTTCGAAGTCGAAGCGATCAAGCGGGCGTGACCAATGGGCCAGGGCTGCGGGCATGCACGAGGCCAACATGCGCTGCGGCATGACCGTCAGGAAACCGGGCGGAAAACCCTTGGCATCGGCATAGTCCAGGATTGCGGCGGTCGCGTTGGCGTAGACCTCGGCTTCTTGCGGGGTCATGCATGCCTTGAACACAACCGCTTCGCGGGTCACGCGCATTTCTTCGACATCGCGCCTGCGGGTGCGGTTCACCACATTGGCCAGTTGGTTGACATCCTCGATCCGGGTCGCCAGCCGAGCCCGATGGCGAGGCGCCAGCGGGCCGGAGGCGGTTGACAGATCCTTGAGCAGGCTGCCCAGCATCCGGCTGTCGCGCAGCAGCGCATTTCGCGCGGCCTCACGCAGGCCCGCGGCCACCTCGGAGGCGTCCCCCCCGCGCAACAGCAGGTCGCGCGCCCGGATCAGAGGGGCATTTGCAGCAATGATCTCGTCCAGGGCGGTTTCGACGCGAAAGGTATCCGGGTCCACCAGGGTCAGCAGCGACCGAAGGTCCGCGCTTTTCAGGTTGATGGGTGTTGCTGACAACAGCACGGTATGTTGCGCCAGACGCGCCAGCATCCGCCCCGCGGCATTCGATTGGGTGCCCTGGTTGCGCAGGTGGTGGGCCTCATCGACGACCAGCAAATCGATGCGCGTATCGAAGGCGTCGATCTCGGTGTCGATCATGTCGGCCAGTCGATCGGCGGGCGTGTTCGCGCGCCGATCCCTGGGGCGCGGGCGGATCGATTGCAGGCCACAGATCGCCGCGAAGCCGCGGCGTTGCTGCGCCGGATCAGAGAGTGCCGAGCGCAAGTCCTCAGGGCCCATGATCCGCGCGTCGACATCGAATTTCGAGGAAAGCTCCAGCTTCCACTTTTCGCACAGGATCTTGGGACAGACGACAGCGAGCCGCTTGTAGCGATGGCGCGCGGCAAGTTCGGTCCAGATAAGGCCGGCCTCGATGGTCTTGCCAAGG
>JAGRMK010000003.1 GCA_020441345.1 Paracoccaceae bacterium | reverse complement strand
TGAGGCTCGCGTTGCGGCAGACCCGCGCGCATCGGAAAATCGGTTTCGGGCAGGAACAGCGTATCCTTGTAGTCAGGCGTATCGGCACACATGGCGTGGGCTCCGGTCATCATTGGGTTGAGGTCGATCTAGCAAAGCGCGGCGCATATCTCCATACGCCTTTTCCCGGCCACTCTGTATCAGAGCGCCGGGCTGCTAATTCGAATGATGATCGCGGTGCAAAGCGTCATGCCTGCTCAATACGACGCGGCGCCATTGAGGTAAAGCGCCTAGGCCCACCACTCGACCAACAAACGCTCGACAACAACGGTCGGCCGCGCGATCTCTTCGCCAAGGAATTCCGCGGGCGACCACTTGCAGGCCAGCCATTGATAGTCGCCGCCCCAGGGGCCAATCTGAAAATACCCTTCGGCGGCATTTTCAAAGGCAAGCAATCGCACCGCCTGTGCATCCGTATGATGAAGCGCGACCCAGGCTTTCGCGAACGTCTTGCACTCTCTCTCAATCGACGCCGCAAGGCTGGAACGAATGTGATCGTGGATACCGTGCTTGACGAAGGTCGCTGGCTTCATGCCTCGATCAGAGCCGTCAGTGTAATGATGCCGGATCATTGCGGGCGCCTCGATCAGCCGCTCGTGCCGTTTCAGCGTGCTTTCAACCTCGCCGGGGGTATCCACGATTGTTCCGTCGTCTACATCGACCGGCTCGGGCAGCGCGGCCAGAACAAACGTCACTTTGACGTTTCCGTCGACCATCAGAGAGACCGGCGTGCGGGCGACACGGCGCCCCGTGGCGCTTTCATACAGATAAACCCAGGTTGTTGTCTTGGTCTTGCGAACCAAAAAGGTCTTCCCCTGGGTGTCTTTGGGGTCAATCTGACTGCACAGGGTCAGAGGCGCCACGTCATGAATTTGAAGCTGTGTCGAATACCCGGGCAGGTGTTGATTCTTGTCGTTCTTGACCGAAACATCGACCTGGCAGCACGCGAGAAGACGGTAATCGCTGAAATCAGGTGTCCCTTTCGCCGTCGCAACCTACACGAGGTCCATCTCGGGCTCCTGATCATGTTGCCGCGCGTTCGGTGTCTGTTGTTGGGGTTGATGACAAAGCGACGCGCCATCAAACAGATCCCGTGTCGAACACAGCGTCAGAACGAAATCGATGGCCCCGCCGGTCCGCCGAAACAGGTAAATCTCGTGCTGGTAGTTCTTGATGTCGGGATGGGCCGGATCTGCGGGCCCTCGTATCGCGAGGCGCGGCGCAAACCCGCCCATGCTTTTGTGAGGGATCTCGAATGTGACAGGGTCAGCAATGCCACCAGGGTGCAGTTCGGTTTCCTCAAGGACTGGCGCTCCATTGTATCGCCATCGCGGGACGCGCACGGAAAATCCCGGAACGACAGAGCCATCAGGGTGTTTGAGCGTCACCGAGTAAGTGACGGTCTTGATCGGCATCGGGAGCGTTCCAATGGACGTGGTCATTGCGTCTCCTTTCGGATCCATGTCACGAAACCACCCTGCACCAAACCCTCGGTGAAAGGCGCCTTTCGTTTGTGACCGGCATCGTGTCGGCAAGCAAAAAAAGCCTGCGATTCCTCATGGACCCCATCGCACTCATCTTGCGCAGTTTACCACATATTTGGGAAGATTATCACACCGTTGGCCCATTACTGGCCTTTTCCGCTTTGCCGGGGTGCCGCACCCGGCAGTTTCCACTTGCATTTCAGAATTTCCGAGAGACTATTACCGTATGAAAGCAGCAGCCTCCGCCACGCCCGACACCCCCCTGCCGATCCCCTCGGGCAAGGAGTATTATGAACGGTCGCTGACCGTTGCCCTGCTCCGGGCGCGGGAATCGACCATGCGACGGTTCAAGCGATACGCCGACGCGCAGGATCTGACCCTGCCACAATGGCGGGTGTTGCGCGCGCTGGCCGATGGGGTTCCTTTGGATGCGGGCACGCTGTGTCAACGCTGCGTGATCTTGCCCCCGTCGCTGACGCGGATCCTGCGGGCGCTGGCCGAACGCGGGCTGATCCTGCAGGTGCCCTGCACCGATGCGCGCCGCCATATGGTGACACTGACCGAACCGGGCAAGGCGTTGTTTGATGAGTTGGTGATCCAGTCCGAGGATTCGCGCCGCCAGATCGACTGCGCGTTTGGCGAGGACAAGATGCAGACCCTGCTGGATCTTCTGAACGAGTTGCGCGAAATCACCGAGGCCCTACCGGACCCAGATTGAGCCGCACCCTCAGGCGCGCCCGGCCACCGATGACAGCGACACCGGATCGACGCCCATCGATTTCAACGCATCGCGCCACTGATGCTCGCCGGGGTGCGGATCAAAGACCAATGCCTGCGGCGCGGAACAGGTCAGCCAGGCGTTCTGCGCGATTTCCTGCTCCAGTTGCCCCGGCCCCCAGCCGGAATACCCCAGCGCCAACAACCACTGCGTCGGCCCGGCCCCCTTGCCGATCAGCTTCAGAACATCCGTCGAGGCACTCAGAACAAGCCCGCCCGGCAGGGCCTGACCGGTTGGGTCGTCATCGGATACGGCACCGGCATGCAGCACGAACCCGCGCTGCGTCTCGACCGGACCGCCCGACAGCACCACCGCCGACCCCGTTGTCCGGGCGTCATCGATGCCGATCTGCTCCATCACATCGGCCATCGTCAGGCGCGGAACCGGACGGTTCAGAACCAGTCCGAAAGCCCCCTCTTCGCTATGCGCGCACAGGTAAATCACGCTGTGATCAAAGCGTGGATCCCCCATCGCCGGGGTCGATATCAGCAGTTTTCCCGTCAGATCAAAACGCATTGGCGGTTCGCATGTCCCCTGGCGGCGCCGCGTCGCGCCTGTCCTGTCCCAATAGTGGCCCTTGCCCCGGCAAATGCCAAGGGGGCGGGGGCTGGCACCTCGCGGCGTTTTGATTTTTCACTGCACCCTTGCGTGATATGGCTGTGCCCATGAACACGTCATCCCCCCATTTCACCGGACGCGCCCGCCCCTTGGCTGCGGCGCTGATGCTGGCCCTTTCACCCGTCACCCTGCTGGCCCCCGTCGCCCCGGTTCAGGCGCAGACCCTGTTCGGGTCGCCCGTCACCGAAGCCGAGATCCTGCCGGGCTGGCGTGCCGCCGATGGCACGCGCATGGCTGCGCTTCGGCTGCGCATGACACCCGGCTGGCACACGTATTGGCGAATTCCGGGTGATGCCGGGATCGCGCCGCGCTTTGACTGGTCGCGGTCGCAGAACATTGCCGCCATCGAACCGATCTGGCCGCGCCCGACGGTCTTCACGCAAAACGGCCTGCAGAGCTTCGGTTACGAGGACGAGTTGATCCTGCCGCTTCGCATCACGCCCCGCAACCCCGACCGGCCCATGGCCATCATCGGGACGCTGGAAATCGGTGTTTGCCGCGACACCTGCGTGCCGGTGGATTTGCAGGTCAGCGGTGCTTTGCGCGGCGCAGGCGGGGCGGATCCTGTAATTGCCGCATCGCTTGAGCAACGCGCCGAGGCGGCGGATGGCTTCGGCCTCAGGCGGACGACCTGCCGGGTCGAGCCGGCCTCACGCGGGGCCGAGTTGACGCTGCGCGCGACGGTTCCACAGATCGGACCTGGCGAACAGATCGTCATGGAATTGCCGGGGTCGGGATACTGGATTTCGAACAGCCAGACCTGGCGCGAGGGTGCCGACCTGGTGGCCCAGGCACGCGTTCGCAACACCGGCGACGGGCCGGTCGGAATCGACCGGTCGTCGCTGTCCTTTACGATCCTGTCGGATCGCCGCATGGTGTTCTCGCGCGGTTGCGTGGGCGGATGACCCCGTTCGCGCCCATCGCCGCGTCACCCGGTCGGGGCGGTCACGCCACCTGAGGGCCGCGCGCGCCGGGTAAGCGCCAGGGCCACCGCCCCTAGCCCCCAGACCAGCACCACGGATACCGCGGTCGCACCCAGGAATGCAGCCAACGCGGGCAGAAGCGCCCCGTTGGATCCGGGCCAGACCCATTCCGTCAGCGGCCCTGACTGCCCGGTAATCAGCGCCCAGCCCATCGTCGTCGCAAACGCCGCCAACACCAGAACGGCGGCCAGCATCGGCATCATGCGCACTCCGGGTCCGACCACCGCGGGCATGCGCAACGCCCGGCGCAGCGACCGTATCATGCGGCTGATGTCATGGCCCATTGCCAACAACGATGGCACGATCAGCAACACCAGAACCATGCCGAACCCCAGGCCATAGGCCAGCGTGATCACCGTCGGGCGCAGGAATTGCGCGTCATTCGACCTCTCGAACAACAACGGCCCCAGCCCCAGAACCGTTGTCGCCGTGGTCAGCAGAACGGGGCGCAGGCGGTCGGCGGCGGCGTCGGCAATCGACGGGATCAAACCGCGCTCCTTGGCGTATTGATCCACCGTTGAGACCAGGACGATCGAATCGTTGATGATGATCCCCGCCATGCCGATCAACCCGACGACCGAGAACATCGACATCGGCACGCCCCAATGCCCGTGACCATAGATCACGCCGATGATCCCGAACGGGATCACCGACATCACGACAATCGGCCGGAACCAGCTTGAAAACACCCAGGCCAGCGTCAGGTAGATCGCGATCAGACAGGCACCCGCCCCGACGATGGCGTCGTTGAGAAAACTGTTCTCTTGCTCGGACAGACCGGAAAGCCGCCAGGTGACGCCGAAATCCTCGGCGAGACGCGGCAACAGCTGGGTTTCAAGCTGCGCCAGGATTTCGCGGGCCGCTTCGGGTTCGCCTTCGTCCAGCACGCCGCTGACCGTGACCAGCTGCACGCCGTCCTCGCGCTGGATCGTCGAAAACCCTTGCCGGGTCTCGACGCGCACGATATCGCCCAACGGCAGATAGCGCCCCGATCCGCTGCGCAACAGCGTGTTTTCCAGGAAATCCGCCGCGCGCTCGTGATCGGGCAGGGACACGCGCACCGCAGCCGACCGCATGCCATCGGGATAGACCGCCGCCTCGATTCCGCTCAGCCGCTGGCGCAGTTCGCGCGCCATGGTGTCGGTTGAAAAGCCCAACGCCTGACCTTGCGGGGTCAGCTCCAGCACCAGTTCTTCCTTGTCATAGGCCAGCGTATCCTCCAGCCCAGTCACCTGCGCGAACTGGTTCAGGATCGCTTTCAACGCCTCGGCGGCGGCCTTGAGCGTATCTGCATCCGCGCCGAACAGATCGACCGACAGTGAATCGCCGCCCGGCCCCATCCCGAAGGTCCGAAAGCTCAACTCTTCCAGCAGCGGGTGATCGCCCACCGCATCTTGCAGCATCGATGTGAACTCATAGGACGAATAAGGCCGCAGATCCGCGTCGATCAGGTCGATGGTCAGAGACCCCAATTGATCGGTATCGCGGTTCTCGGCAGCCGCCAGTCCGCGCCCGGCATTGCCCCCGACCTCTGCCACCATCGACGAGATCGGCCAGGCGCCATGCTCTGCCTGCAGGCGTGTCGCCAGATCCTGCGCGGCGCGCTGCAATTCCTGCATCATCCGCATCGTATCGTCGCGCGTGGCATCCGGGGCCATCAGGAAATTAGCGGTCAATGTGCCCTGCTCGGGCGACGAAAAGAACCGCCACAGAACATCGCCGCGCATGAAGGCCGTTACCTGCGTCGCCAGAACGACGATCAACCCGGCCAGCACCGCATAGCGCGCCCGGATCACCAGCCGCATCAGCGGATGGAACAGACGGTCGCGGAACCAGTCGAACCCTCTGTTCACAACGCGCGACGGCCAATCGTACCAGTGGTCCTTGGCCGAGCCCGCCAGCGCATGATACATGTGATTGGGCAGGATCAGGAAGCATTCGATCAGCGAAGCGATCAGCACGGCGATCACCGTCCAGGGAATATCGGCGATCATGTCGCCAAACCGCCCGCTGATCACGGTCAGCCCGGCAAAGGCCGCAATCGTCGTGACCGAGGCGGCAAACACCGGCAGCCCCATCCGCGTCGCAGCGTTTTCAGCGGCTTCGGCGGGGCTTTCCCCCAGATGGCGGAACCGGTAGTCGGCGTGCTCGCCCACGACGATCGCGTCGTCGACAACGATGCCCAGCGTGATGATCAGCGCGAACAGCGATATCATGTTCACGCTCATGCCAGCCATATACATGAAGGCTACCGCCGCCAGCATGCTGACCGGGATCCCCGCGGCCACCCACAACGCCGTTCGGGCGTTGAGAAACAGGAACAGCAGCAGAACCACCAGCGCCAGCCCCTGCAACCCGTTCGACAGCAGCAGCGACAAGCGCCCGGAGATCATTTCAGCCCGCGCGCTGACCAGTTCGACGGTGACGCCCTGTGGCAGCGACAGCATCATCTCGTCAGCCACCCGCTGCACCGTGGCCTGGATGCCAATGGCGTCGCCTGTCGCCGAGCGGTCGACCCGCACCAGCAGGGCCTGCTGATCGCCGACGAAATAGGCGCGTTCGCGGTCGATGGTCTCGGTTCGGACGGTGGCGACATCGGCCACGGTCAGGGTCGTGCCATCGCTGCCCGAGCGCAGGACAATCGCGCCGATCTCGTCGGGGCTGCGGCGTTCGGAGCCAGTGCGCACCCGGGTCGCACCGCCAGCCAGATCGCCGGAGGGGTCGGCGGCAATGGAAGTGGCGATGGCGCGCGCGATGGCTTCCATCGAGATATCGTACTGCACCAGCCGCAGCGACGGCACCTCGACCGAGATTTCCGGCGAGGCGATCCCGGCGATGGTCGTGCGCGTGATCCCTTCGGCGAAAAGGCGCGCAATGAATTCATCGGTGAACCGGGCCAGCTGCTCGATCCCGACGGGGCCCGAGATGACCACATTGGTCACCCGGTCCATCCAGTTCGCGCGACGGATCACCGGGTCTTCGGCGTCTTCGGGCAACGTGTTGACCACGTCTAGCGCGTCCTGCACGTCCGATGCTGCCTGTCCGGTGTCCCACCCCGGCTCGAACTCCAACGTGATCCGTCCCCGCCCTTCTGACGCAACGGCCGAGGTCGAGGCGACGCCTTCGACCGCCATCAGGGTCGGCTCGAGCACCTGGATGATCGCCGCGTCGACATCCGCGGCCCCGGCCCCGGGCCAGGCGACAGTGACGGTGACGTTGTCGATAACGATATCGGGGAAAAACTGTGCGTGCATACGCGGGATCGCCGCCAGGCCCGCGGCCATCATCACCAGAAGCACAAGATTGGCGGCGGTGCGGTGCCGGGTGAAATAGCGAAAGATGCCCAGTGGCGAGATTTTTAAAAGCCGCTCGCGCGCCATGCCTCAGCCCCCCTGCCGCGCGGCGGCCTGGGCCAGACGTTCGAGCAGCCGTGCCGGCACGCGATCCTGACTCAGTTGCGCCAGAATGCGGGTGCGCATCTCGGCGGGCATCCGGGTATTGCCCTCGATCCGTGCGATCAGTTCGGCACGACGAACCGGGTCAAGGTCCACGAGTTCGGGGTCTGCCGGAGCCACCACGGCGGCCTCTTCGCGCTGCGGGCGCACGCGGATCCCTTCGCCCAACATCGGATTGCGTGCCGCGACGATTTCGCGCCCGACCAGATCCGCGGGCACCCGGATCAACACCGTATCGCCCTGCCGTCGGACAATCTCGACCGTCGCCGCCTCTAGCCGGTCGTCGTCGGCAAGAACCAGCACGCCGCCCGCGGCCTCGACCGCTGCGGCAGGCACGCGGGCCACATCGCGCAATGCGGGCTCGGTGGTGCGCACGATGACGAAATCGCCCGGCCGAAACCCGCGCGGCACCGTAATCGCCGCATAGAGCAAGCGCCCCGACTGCCCTTCACCGACCGAGGGGCTGGCGCGGGTCAACCTGCCCGGCGAGGTGATTTCCAGCCCGCCCAGCTCCAGCGCCACCTCGACCGGTGCCGAGATCAGTGCGCCCTGCGGGTCCAGAAGCCGCAAATACTGTGCCGTGGACAGACGAAACGCGACCTCCAGCGCGTCGGGGTCGATGACCCGCGCAAGTTGCTGGTTAGTCGTCACATGGCCGCCGGCCACCGCCGCCGTATCGCTGAGCACACCGCCGAACGTTGCGGCGATCTCGGTTTCCGCGACCCGTCGCTCTGCTTCAGCCAGGGAAATCCGTTGACGATCCAGCGCCGTGCGGGCCTGGGCAAAACGGGCTTCGGCCTGGGCTTCGGCCTGCCGCCGCGCGATCACCGCCGCGCGGGCCGAGGCATAGGCCAGTTCGGCCTCTTCGACCGTCGCTTCGGTCGCGACACCGCGTTCGGTCAGGCTTTGACGACGCTCGAAGGCGCGGCGGCGCAGATCGGCCTGGGCCTGGGCTTCGGCGCGGTCCAGCCGGGACAGGTCCAGCGCGCGCTCGGCATCTTCCAGTTCGGACTCGGCCCGGGCGATGTCGATGTGCACCAGATCGCGCGCGGCAAGGGCATCGGCGGGATCCAGCCGGATCAGCACCTGACCGGGGGTGACCGTGGCACCGTCCTCGAATCCGTCGGCGATCTCGATGATCCGTCCCGTCGATGGTGCCCGCAGTTCCAGCGTGCGCCGCGATGCCACCTCGCCAAAGGCGGACAGCACCGGTGCGACCTCGCCCGGCTGGATGGCGACGACGCGCGCGGTGAACACCCGTTCTCGCGCAACTCTTGGACGATCCTCTTGCGCAGCCCTCTCGGCCAGTGTGTCGCGCACCATTCCGCCAGCATAAGCCAACAGGCCCAGCGCCACGGCGGCCAGGAAAACGGCAACAAGGCTGCGGGTCAGAAATCGCATTGCTTCAGGTCCACATTACGGAACGGATACGTCGAAAGGCGCGTCTTGGATGACCGCACGGGCATTAAACGTGCCTCGCGGTCATTTCCGTCGCAAGTGTTCATCCAATCGCGGCATCATTTCGACGAAATTGCACGGGCGGTGGCGAAAATCGAGCTGCCAGACGAGGATCTCGTCCCATGCATCCTTGCACGCGCCAGGGCTGCCGGGAAGCGCGAACAGATAAGTACCATGCGCCACGCCGCCGGTCGCACGGCTTTGCACCGCCGAGGTTCCGATCTTCTGCATGGAAACCATCGTGAACACGGTCCCGAACGCCTCGATTTCCTTTTCATACACGTCCCGATGCGCCTCGACGGTGACATCGCGTCCGGTCAACCCGGTGCCGCCGGTCGAGATGATCACATCGATATCCGGGTTTGCGGCCCAGTTGCGCAATTGCACGGCAATCTGGTCGCGCTCGTCGGGCAGGATCGCCCGCGCGGCCAGCACATGCCCAGCGGCTTCCAGCCGGGCAACCAGAGTGTCCCCCGACCGATCCTCGGCCAGGGTGCGGGTGTCCGATACGGTCAGGATGGCGATCCGCACCGGCATGAAGGGTTTGCTGTGGTCGAGACGGTCCATGGGTGTGCCCCTGCTGTGTTGCGTGGCCCTTGGTTGACCACCGCGCGCGGCGCGCGTCAATGCGGGGATCAGCCGCGCCCCTACCCCCGTCCATCGAGCCGCGCCCGCACCGCCAACAGATCCGCCCAGGCCTCGCGTTTGGCCTCAGGGTTGCGCAATAGATAGGCCGGGTGTGTCATCGGCATCGCGGGCAGCCCGCGCGTTTGCACCCAGGTTCCGCGCAGCCGCAGGATGCCACGTTGACCAAGCAGCGCGTCGCAGGCGACATTGCCGACCAGAACCAGGACATCGGGCGCGGCCAGTTCGATGTGCCGCAGCAAGAACGGTCGCAACATCGCCAGTTCCTCGGGCGTCGGTTCGCGGTTCGCGGGCGGGCGCCAGGGCACCGTGTTGGTCACATAAAAGGACGCCGCGGGATCCGGGCTGGTGCGCGACAGGCCAATCGCGGCGAACATCTGGTCCAGCAATTGCCCGGCCTTGCCCACGAAGGGCCGCCCTTGCCGGTCCTCGTCAGCGCCGGGCCCTTCGCCGATGATCATCAGCCGGGCGTCCGGATTGCCGTCGGCAAAAACGCAGTTGCGCGCGCCGCGACGCAGCTCGCAATGGGCGAAATCCTGCAATGCCTCGGCCAGCGCCGGCAGATCCCTCGCCGCGCCGGCCAGCCGCGTCGCTTCGGCCACCGGGTCGGGCCCCTGGACAGCGGACTGGATCGCGGGTTGCGCCGCACCGGGCAATGGCGCCACCGGGGCCGTCGCAAGGTCTGCGGCCATTTCCATCATGGCTTCAGCCCGTGCGAAACGATCGACCGGTTCCGCCAGAACCGCGTCCGAAACGCCCAGTTCGACCTGCCATTCCAGCAGCGCCCGGGCCAGGTGCCAATCAATCGCCATCGTCATGACCGCGACCCTATCCCAGGTCCGCGCCCGGGCCAATGAGTCGTGCGCGCGGCTTTTGCCTTGCCCCGTCCCAGGCCACTTTCTATACCGCGCAGGGTCAGGGCAACGGGGCCTGCGGCTGGGGGACAACATGAGTTTCACGCAACGCCATCTTCTGGGGATCGAACCCCTGCACCCCACCGAGATCACCGCGATCCTCGATCTGGCAGAACAGTATGTCCTGCAAAACCGCTCGGCGGAAAAACACTCTGACACGCTGAAAGGCCTCACGCAGATCAACATGTTCTTCGAGAACTCGACGCGCACCCAGGCCAGTTTCGAACTGGCGGGCAAGCGGCTTGGGGCCGACGTGATGAACATGGCGATGCAGACCTCGAGCGTGAAGAAAGGCGAAACGCTGATCGATACGGCGTTGACGCTGAACGCCATGCACCCCGATCTGCTGGTCGTGCGTCACCCACATTCCGGCGCGGTCAATCTGCTGGCGGAAAAAGTGAACTGCGCGGTGCTGAACGCGGGTGACGGCAAGCACGAACACCCGACACAGGCGCTGCTGGATGCTCTGACGATCCGCCGAAAAAAGGGCCGGCTGCATCGCCTGACGGTGGCGATCTGCGGCGACATTGCGCACAGCCGCGTGGCGCGGTCGAACCTGCTGCTGCTGGGCAAGATGGAGAATCGCGTGCGCCTGGTCGGGCCGCCGACACTGATGCCCGCCGGGGTCGGCGACTTCGGCTGCGAGATCTACGATGACATGCGTGCGGGCCTCGACGGGGCCGATGTGGTGATGATGCTGCGACTACAAAAAGAGCGGATGGACGGCGGCTTCATCCCCTCGGAACGCGAGTATTACCACCGCTACGGGCTGGATGCCGACAAGCTGTCGCATGCCAGGCCCGATGCCATCGTCATGCACCCCGGCCCGATGAACC
>JAGRMK010000372.1 GCA_020441345.1 Paracoccaceae bacterium | reverse complement strand
CTAGCCGTCCAGCGCCTTTTTCAGCCTCTGGAAACTGTCGCCCGGCGATTTCGCGCCCGATCCCCCCAGGAACGCATCGAGTTTCGGGAACAGCCGGATTGCCCGGTCGGTGAGTGGATCGGACCCCTGGGAATAGAGACCGGCCTGCACCATCATCTCTGCCCGCTCCCAGGCGCCGATCAGGCGCCGCGCCTCGGCGATCTGGGCGTTTTCCGACGGGTTGGCGGCGGCGGGCAGGCTGCGCGAGACCGAGCGCATCAGGTCGATCGCCGGGAACCGCCCGCGTTCGGCAATCGCGCGGTCCAGGATGACGTGGCCGTCCAGCACGCCGCGCAGGATATCGGCGACCGGTTCGTCCATGTCCGAGCCCGCCACCAGCACCGTGAAGACCGCCGTGATATCGCCCTGACCGTCGACACCCGGTCCGGCGCGTTCGGCCATCGCCATGATCTGATGGGCGGTTGAGGGCGGAAAACCGCGCAAGCTGGGAGCTTCGCCGGCGGCAAGCGCGATTTCACGATGTGCCTCGGCAAAGCGGGTGACGGAGTCGCACAGCAACAGCACATGCTGCCCCTGGTCGCGGAAATGCTCGGCGACGGCCATTGCGGTCAACGCCGCGCGGCGCCGGGCCAGCGGGGATTGATCCGAGGTCGCGCTGACCACGACCGAGCGGGCCAATCCCTCGGGCCCCAGCACGCCTTCGGTGAAATCGCGCAACTCGCGCCCGCGCTCGCCGACAAGCGCCAGCACGACGACATCGGCGTCGATCCCGCGCGCCAGTTGGCCCAGCAGCATCGTCTTGCCCACGCCTGAGCCCGCGAACAACCCGATGCGCTGGCCACGCACAAGCGGCAGCATGGTGTTGAACGCATCGAGTCCGGTCGACAGCCGCCCGCCCAGCCGCTTGCGCCGCGCAGGCGGCGGCGGGGCGGTGCGCAGCGTGCGAGCGATGGGCCCGCGCGCCAGAGCGCGGCCATCGAGCGGCGCGCCGTAAGGGTCGATGACCCGGCCGATCCAGGAGGTGTCGGGCGCGACGGTATTGGCGCCCAGATGTTCGACCGGGTGGCCGATTGCCAGCCCTTCGAGCGGCGCGTCCGGCAGGATCTCGGCGCCGTCGCGGTTCATCGCCAGGATTTCACCGCCCACGCCCTCGGCAATCTGCACCCGGTCGCCCAGCCGCGCGCGCAGCGACAGCCCCTGTGCCAGGACCGTCGCTGCATGGATCTCGGTCACTCGGCCGAAATGGCGCACGGGGCGCACCTCGGCCAGGTCGGCAAGTAACGAGTCGAACACGGGCATGGTGAGTCCTTTCAAAATTGCGCGGCGGTGTCACGCCTGATTACGGTTTCTAAAGGAATCACCCTTAATGCTTCGTGTAAGCCAGCCGAGGGAGAACCCCCAATGTTTCAAAGCCTGGACATCTTGCGCATGGCGCAGTCCTTCGCCACCCACGCCGCGACGCGCCAGCAGGCCATCGCGCAGAACATCGCCAATGCCGACACGCCCGGCTTCCGGTCGCGCGATGTCATGCCATTCACCGACTACTGGCAGGCAACCCAGGGGCCGGGGGGCGCCCCCGATCCGGCGGCCCTGATGCGGCCCGACGCAGATCCGGTGACCGTTTCCCCGGATGGCAATACCGTATCAATTGAATTCGAAATGATGCGGGGTGTTGCCGCCCGTCAGCAACACGAGATGGCGCTGGGCATCTATTCGACGACGCGCGACCTCTTGCGCGCGTCCATCGGGCGCTGAGGGAGGTTGGCATGAGCACTCTGGATCGCACCCTCTCGCTGGCCTCGTCAGGCATGCAGGCGCAAGCCGCAAGGCTGCGCCACGTGTCCGAGAATATCGCCAATGCCGATACCCCCGGGTATCGCCGCAAGACCGTCGCCTTCGAGCCGCAGATCTTGCCCGGCGACGGGTTCGGCGAGGCTAGCGGGATCCGCGCCAGCGACGTGATGCTCGACCGCAGCGCGCTGCCGCAAATCTACGACCCTGGCCATATCCTGGCCGATGAAACCGGCCATTACGAGGGATCGAATGTCGATCTGATGGTCGAAATCGCAGACGCGCGCGAAGCGCAGCGTTCCTATGAGGCGAACCTCAAGATGTTCGATCAGGCCCGGCAAATGTCGCAAAGCCTGATCGGGCTTCTGCGCAGATAAGGAGAGACCAGAATGGACATGTCCGCAAGCCTTGCCGCCCGTTCCTACGGCGCGGCCCGCCCCCTTACATCCCCCGACCCGCAGGCCGCGGGCGGTCCCGGTGCCAGCGCCAGTCGCTTTGCAGAAAGTTTCGCGCAGGTGCTGGACCGCGCCGATACCACCGCGCAGGCGGCGATGACCGGCGACGCCGATCCGCATGCGCTGGTCGCGGCATTGAGCGAGGCGCAGATGGCCGTCGAGACCGCTGTCGCGGTGCGCGACAAGGTCGTCGAGGCCTATCTCGAGATCCTCAGGATGCCGGTGTGAGCGGTCAGGCAGAGGGGGGGCAAGATGGACCAGTCTGCAATTTTTGACATTCTGCGCCAGGGGTTATGGGTCGCGGTCGCGATGTCCGCCCCGCTTCTGGGCGTGGCCCTGGTTGCCGGTCTGGCGGTTGGCCTCTTTCAGGCGCTGACCTCGGTGCAGGAAATGAC
>JAGRMK010000371.1 GCA_020441345.1 Paracoccaceae bacterium | reverse complement strand
GCGCCGCCGATGCCCATGATCAGGTGATAACCGATGAAGAACGCCAGCAGCGTCATCAGCATCAGCGCCCAGGTCGCGCCGCCCTGGAAATAGAGCACCAGCAGGATCGCCGACAGCAGCGCCGCCCCGGCATTCAACATGTGCCCGCCCGGCAGCTTGGTCGCCGACGACGTCAGCTTGCCCGCCAGCTTGCCATACGCCACGACCGACCCGGTAAAGGTTACTGCACCGATGAACACACCGAGGAACACCTCGATCTTCAGCACCGCGAGTTCCGCGGCGGTCTTTTCGGCAACCTTGAGCGCAAAGGCGCCCAGCTCCTGTTCGTGCAGCCAGGCCGCCAGCCCATCGCCCCGCAGGGTCGACGGCGCGTCGGCCAGAACCGCCGCGACATTGACCATCTCGAACTGGGCGTTGAAGCCGATGAACACCGCAGCCAGACCGACCAGCGAGTGCATCGCCGCGACCAGTTGCGGCATCTCGGTCATCTGCACGCGCTGCGCCACGACCCAGCCGATGGCACCACCGATGGCGATCATGATCGCCGACACCACCCAGTTGCCCGACCCCGGTCCATAGAGCGTCGCCAGAACCGCCAGCGCCATGCCGACGATCCCGTACCAGACGGCGCGTTTTGCGCTTTCCTGACCGCTCAGTCCCCCGAGCGACAGGATGAAGAGAACAGCCGCCACCACATAGGCAGCCGTGGTAAATCCGTATTCCATCTCGACGGCCTCCTGCTTACGACTTCTGGAACATGGCGAGCATCCGCCGTGTCACCATGAAACCACCAAAGATGTTGATCCCCGCCATCAGCACCGACAGCGCCGACAGGATCAGCACCAGCCAGTTGCCCGAGCCGATCTGCAACAGGGCCCCGACGATGATGATCGACGAGATCGCGTTGGTGATCGCCATCAGCGGCGTGTGCAGCGAGTGCGAGACGTTCCAGATCACCTGGAAGCCCACGAAACAGGCCAGCACGAACACGATGAAATGGTTCATGAAGCTGGCCGGGGCAAACAGGCCCGCCAGCAACAGCAACGCGCCACCGGCCCCCAGCAGCGTGAACTGGCTGCGGGTCTGCGCCTTGAACGCGGCGATTTCCTGGGCCCGCTTTTCCTCGGCGGTCAGTTCCTTGGGCTTGTCGCGCTTGACCGCGGCGATCGCCTTGATCTTGGGCGGCGGCGGCGGAAAGGTGATTTCACCCGCGTAGGTCGCCGTGGCGCCCCGGATCACGTCATCTTCCATGTTGTGAACGATGACACCGTCCTTGCCGGGCGTGAGATCGGCCAGCATGTGACGGATATTGTTGGAATAGAGCGTCGAGGCCTGCGCGCCCATCCGGCTTGGATAATCGGTATAGCCGACGATGGTCACACCGGTCTCGGTGACGATCTTTTCATCCGCGACGGTCAGGTCGCAATTGCCGCCCCGCTCGGCGGCCAGGTCGATCACGACCGAGCCGCGCTTCATCATCTTGACCATATCCTCGGTCCACAGCTTGGGGGCCGGGCGTCCGGGGATCAGGGCGGTGGTGATGACGATGTCGATGTCGGGCGCCAGCTCGCGGAACTTCGCCAACTGCTTTTCGCGGAACTCGGGGCTCGAGGGGGCCGCGTAGCCACCCGTCGCCGCGCCGTCCTGGGCCTCTTCGAATTCGAGGAACACGAACTCGGCGCCCATCGATTCGA
>JAGRMK010000370.1 GCA_020441345.1 Paracoccaceae bacterium | reverse complement strand
GCAGCGAGTGTTCGGCCACCGAATATGGCCAGTCGCCGGTTGTCTGCCCGTTCCACCGCGCAACAAAGGCCAAGCCATGCGCGATGTCCTCAAGTTCGATATCGACCGGCGTCGGGTCGAGCAGGTCGAGCCTGCGGCCCGAGAGCATTCTTTGCCAGGCGCGCGCCTGTTTCATGGGGTCCGTCACCGTTCAGGGGGTCTGCCGTTCGATACCCAAACGATGCCGGACCGTAAAGCCGGGACATCGCGCACCGATATAACACCCCCGGGTGCCGGGTCACGGAACCGGCAAAAGCAGGAACAGTCCGGCGACAACCACGCCACCCACCAGAACGGTTGCGATGCGCCGCGGCAGATGCGCGGCGCCAGGACGCGGGCGCACCGGGGCGGGTTGCGGTGCCGGATCGCTGTCTGCCTCATCCTCCAGATCGTCCAGCCAGGCTTGCGCGGTCAAGACCGACGGCTTCTTGATTTCACCCCCGGTTTCGCCATCCGGCACCAGATCATGCCGATACTGCGCGGCATAAGGGGTGCGAATCGGCTTGTCCGTTCCGACCTCGCGCACGGCATCCATCAGGCCGCCGATATCGATGCCCGAAACCAGGCCAGACTCGTCTCGGGCAATTGTATCGAGCACCTGTGGCGACTGCTCGGGCGATGCATTCCCCACAGCGACCGCGCTTTGTTCCGCCGCCCGCGCTTTCGCGCGCTCTGCCGCCTTGATTCGTCGCGACGATCGCAAATCAACCCATTTCCCCATCAACGCGGCACGCCGGGGGGGCGGTTTTGGCGGTTGGTTAGGATTTGGCAGTAGCCCGACACGAGCCTGCCTTTCCAGCCGCGCGCGCCGGCGCGGGCAGTCCGTGGCACGTAGGTCGATACCGGGTTGTGTGGCAGAGGCGTCAGACACGGTTTTCGTCCAGATCGGTCAATAGAGTGACCGTCAGACTGGCAGCAGAAGATTAACAATCGCCTAGCATTTCTTTGGAAATGCAAACGGCCGGGCACCGGGCCCGGCCGAGCGCCGATATCCGAAACGATCAGGACACGGGTGCCGCAGCGCCGCCCTGGGCCTGGCGCGCGGCCAGTTGCTGACGATACATCGCCATGAAATCGATCATGTCGAGGTTCAGCGGCGGGAAACCGCCGTCGCGGGTCACGTCGCTGATGATGCGGCGCGCGAAGGGGAACACGATGCGCGGGCATTCGATCAAAAGGAACGGGTGCATCTGGTCTTGCGGCACACCGTCAATCAGGAAAATCGCGCCGTATTCCAGCTCGGCCAGATACATCGTCTGACCGGTTTCCTTGTTCTTCGATTCGATCCGATACTTGGAAATCACCTCATAGTGATTTTCGGTCTCGTTCTTCTTCTTGGCGTCCAGGCTCACCTGAACCTGAATGTCCGGCTGCTGGTTCGGCAGCTTGCCGTCGCCGCGCACCAGCGCGTTTTCGAACGACAGGTCGCGCACAAACTGCGCCAGAACCTGAAACTTGACTTGCGGCGCTGCGCCGGGTTGGGCGCCGTTCGGCGCGGCACCGTTGCCATTCTCGGCCATGGAACTCTCCTGATTGATCAACTGTCCTTGCGCGCTTCTAGCAGGTGCGCAGAACCGCCTCAATGCCTGCGCGGATCGTCAAGCCGATGCTCGGGACCGGCGGGGTCGCGCGGCGGATCGCGCACCTCGAACTCGCCTTCGATGATGTCATCGCGCTGCCAGGTCCGCACCGTGGTCACTCCAGCGCGGGCCCCGATCGCCCGGACCAGCGCCCTCTGCACGAAGGGAACCAACAGCACCAGACCCAGCGTATCGGTCAGGAACCCCGGCAGGATCAGCAAGATCCCCGCCAGAACGCGAAACGCCCCCTGTGCCGCAAAGCTGCCGGCGTCGATACGCAACCCGCCCTGCATCATGGCAATGGCGCGCGCCTGCTGGCCCCGCAGGATCGTCACGCCAAGAAGCGCGCCGAGGACGATCAGCGCCAGCGTGGTAAGCACGCCAAGCTGCGATCCGACGGCGATGAACAGCGCAATCTCGATCAGGGGCAGGGCAATAAACAGCAAGAGAACAGGCACGAACGATATTCCTCGACGGTGACGTGGTAGACTTGGGGCCGTGTGCACCCTACATAAGCATCGAACGCTTGAAACCAAGCCTGCGATTTTCCCTTGAGGGTACTTATGGACTCTGCCGTGATACAACTTCTCGTCCTGGCCGGCATCGCGGTCTTTCTGATCATGAAACTGCGCAGCGCGCTGGGCTCGCGCGATGGCTACGAACGCCCGCCCGAGGCCGCGCCCGGTCCGGTCCCGCCCTCCCGCAAGGGTTTCGAGGTAATCGACGGCGGCGAGGACCACGATATCACCGACCATGTCCCCGCGGCATCTGAGTCGGCGAAGGCGCTGGCCGAGATGAAACGTGCAGAGCCCGGCTTCAATGTCGGTGAATTCCTGAGCGGGGCGCGCGGCGCCTATGAAATGATCCTGATGGGGTTCGAGAACGGCGACCTCGACAATCTGGTGCCGCTGCTGTCACGCGACGTGTTCGAAAGCTTCGACGAGGTCGTGCAACTGCGCGAGCGCGAGGGGCTGCGCGTCGAGGCCAATTTCGTCGGCCTGCGTGAACTGGTGCTGTCCGAGGCGAGTTTCGACCCGGCCACCCGTGAGGCGGAGATCACCATCCGCTTTGTCGGAGAGCTGACCTCAGTGGTCCGCGACCGGGACGGAAACGTGGTCGAAGGCGACGCGAACGCGATCAAGCAGCAGCGCGACATCTGGACCTTTGCCCGCTCGATGGGTGCCGACAACCCGAACTGGCGGCTGGTCGCGACCGAAGCCTGAGGGCTGCTCCCGCGCTGCGGATGAGCCAAGGAGAGCGCGCCGATGCCCCGTCGCACACTCACCGACGAAGAGCGCGAGCTGTGGCATCGTGTGGCGCGCACCGCGACCCGCCTGATTCCCACCCCGGCGACCGGCCCGGATAGCCGCAAGGCCCCTGTGCCGGACCCGCGGGCTGCGGCTCATTTCACCCCTGGCACACAGCCCGACGTTCAGATCCCGCGCTCCTTTTCAAAAGCGCCGCCAGGCAAATCAACCTCCGCGCCGCGCGTGCATCTGGATCTGGCCGAGCGCGTCGGCGACCATCTGGCGCGCCAGCCCGTGCAGATGGATCGTGGCCTGCACAAAACCATGATGCGTGGCAAGCTGGACCCAGACGCCCGCATCGACCTGCATGGCATGACCGTGGCCCAGGCACATCAGGCGCTGCTGGGGTTCATCCTGTCGGCGCATGCGCGCGGGTTGCGGCTGGTTCTGGTGATCACCGGCAAGGGCCGCAAGAAAGCCGCGGATCACGTCGCGCCGATGCCGGTCCGCGCCGGGGTGCTCAAACACGAGGTTCCGCACTGGCTGCGTAGCGCACCGCTGGCGCCGCTGGTTCTTGAACTGCGCGAATCCCACCGCAGCCACGGCGGCACGGGCGCTTACTACGTCTATCTTCGCAAACGCCGCTGATCCCCGTCTCAGGGGGTGGCGGCGGCGGCCTCGCCGCTGCGCCGCCACCAGGGCAAGATCTGGCGCGGGCGCGTCTCGGTCATTGGCTGCAAGATTACCTGCGTGGTGTTCTGCAAGGTCAGAATGGTCGCGGGCAACAATGGCAGACTGCCCGACGCTTCGCCCGCAAGCGCCGTGTTGACCGCCTGCATCTGGTCCAGCAGTCCGATCAGCGCCGGCGAGGATCCGACAGTGAAATGCCCCGCCCCTTCGCCAAAGGCGCTCACATCCAGCAGCGTCACACCCAGGCCCTCGACCTGACGCGCATCGGCGATATTCCCCAACCGCGAGGTCTGGCCGGTCAGCCGTGCCGACAGGGTCAGCACGCGGTCGCGCTGCGATGTGATGATCACGAAGGGCTGCGGCAAGGTGCCGATCACATGCACCTGGCGGCGGAACAGCTCGATATCGACATCCGGCGAGATCAGGAATACGCCACCCAGCGCCGAAAGCGCCGGATCGTTGGTCAGCGCCATCTGGCGCAGCGATTCCATCACCAGATGCGCCCCCATCGAATGACCGATCACGATGATGCGCCGGGGCCCGGCTGCCCGAACCTGGTGCAGCATGTCGATGAAACCGTCGCGCGCGAACAAGGCGCTGTCGCGGTCATGGGCATAGGCCAGCGGCGCGCCCAACGATGGCCACGAGTAATGCAGCATGACACCCGGAATCCGCAGATCGTTGGCCAGTTGCGCGGTGCGATATACGCCTTCGATGAAGGCCGTGTTGAAACCGTGGACGAAAATCACCGCTTCCTGTTCCGTCGGCGGCTGTTGCGACAGATTGGCGCGCACCGCATCACGAAACGCACCGGACGACAGGGTTTGCGCATCGGCCAGCATGAAATGCCGCGCCGGATCCGCTGAGGCGCGATCGCGCTGGCGGGGGATCTCGCCCAGCTCGCGCTGCGAGGGGATCGAAACGGTGTAGCGGCCATACGTCACCTGTTCGTCACGCGACCAACCCGGAATAGGCTGTGTCGGATCGGGACCGCGCGTCGTCGCCACCAGAACCGGGCGCCACAAGGCGCCGGGCGCCGGCCCGTCCAGGAAATCAACCTGTTCACGCACCGCGCAGGCGGCCATCAGGGTCAGGACGAAAAGCAGGACGGTGCGCATGACGGGTTCCGCAGGTTGAAGGTTTTCAACCAATACACCAGCACCGTGCCGGGTGTCAGGGGGGCTGCACGGCGAATCGGTCTTTTCGCACTGGAAGGCGCAGGGTAAGGGATAGACATGCACACCCTCATCGACTCGGCCCGCATCGCGACGCAAGAGCTTCGCACCCTGTTCGACCCGACGCCGTTGCAACGCAACGAGCATCTGTCAGCGCGTTTCGGGGCGGATATCTGGCTCAAGCGCGAAGATCTGTCGCCGGTCCGGTCCTACAAGATTCGCGGCGCGTTCAACGCCATGCGCAAGGTTCTGGCGCAGCAGCCCGACCAGCAGACCTTTGTCTGCGCCAGCGCCGGCAATCACGCCCAGGGAGTTGCCTTTGCCTGTCGGCATTTCGGGCGCCGCGGCGTCATTTTCATGCCGGTGACCACACCACGGCAGAAAATCGACAAGACCCGCATCTTTGGCGGCGACGCGATCGAAATCCGGCTGTTTGGCGACTATTTCGACCAATCCCTGACCGCCGCGCAGGCGTTCTGCACCAAGGTCGGGGGGCATTTCCTGTCGCCGTTCGACGATGACGACGTGATCGAGGGACAGGCCAGCGTCGCCGTCGAAATTCTGGATCAGCTGCGCAAGGCACCCGATGTGATCATCCTGCCGGTTGGCGGTGGCGGGCTGGCGGCGGGCATTCGCACCTATCTGCGTGCACTGGGCAACCAGACCAGGTTTCATTTTGTCGAACCGCTCGGCGGTGCCAGCCTGACGGCGGCGCTGAAGGCGGGCGAGCCGGTGACGCTGCCGCGTGTCGACAGCTTTGTCGACGGCGCGGCCGTGGCGCGAATCGGTGCGCGACCCTTTGCCTCGCTGGCTGATGTTGCGCCCGAAGCGGTGCTTCTGGCCCCCGAGGATCGCATCTGCATCACGATTCTGGACATGCTGAACGTCGAGGGCATCGTGCTGGAGCCCGCGGGTGCGCTGGCGGTCGATGTTCTGCAAGACCTTGCAGAGTCGATTCGCGGCAAGACCGTAGTCTGCGTCACCTCTGGCGGGAATTTCGATTTCGAACGCC
>JAGRMK010000369.1 GCA_020441345.1 Paracoccaceae bacterium | reverse complement strand
GCCAGATCGGCGGCTCGCTGGCGGTGGCGGTGTTCGGCGCGATGATGACGGCGCGGCTGGCCTCGGGGATGGGCGGATCGATTTCCATGGCGTCGGAAATGGCCCCGCAAGCTCTGGCGCGTCTCGATGCCGCGACCCGCGCCATGATCGCCGACTCGGTGGTTGCGGCCATCGCGCCGATCTACTGGGCGGTCTCGGGGCTGGCCCTGCTGGGCCTCCTGTTCGCCTGGCGGCTGGCCGAGATCCCGCTGGCCCACCGCACGCCGCCCCCGACCGAGGGCTAACCCGGTGTGTGCGGGCAGCGCCCCGGCTTGATGTCCAGTAGCGGCGTGCCGTCCACCGCCTCGAGCCCGCGCACGATCAGCCGCGCGCCCTGAACCGCGACAAGCCGCACGGTGCTGAGCGCGACAGGGTTCGGCCGAACCGGCGAGCGCAGCGCAAAAACCCCGCGTGGCCCGCCACCATGCGACGGATCGATCACCAACAGATCACGCCGCGCCAGGTGAAACCACAGATAAAGTTCCAGCATCTCGAACCGCTCGATCCCCTGAAGCGCCCCATCCCAGGGCGACCGCAGCACAACCGCGCAGTCGGGCCCGTCAAGACGGCCCTGCTTCGGGCAGTCGGCGCGGGTTTTCCACGGCGTTTCGACATGACCGATGAAGCCGAGCGTGGCATCGGCGCCCAGCGGCACCTGGGTCGCGCGTTCGGTGGGTTTGAGGGGTTTCTCGGGCATCAGAGGCTTTCGGTCATGAAGTCGGGCGTGATCCCGCTGGCGGCGATGAAGGGCTGCGGGTCGATCCCGGCAAAGAACCCCTGTCCGGTGATCAGCACGGTGAAACAGCCCGCCGCGCGACCGCCCAGCACATCGGTGTGCAGCGTGTCGCCCACCATCGCCACGCGCGATGCCGGCAGCGCGAGGCGGCGCAGCGCCTCGTCAAAGGCGCCGCCAAAGGGCTTTCCATGAAACTGCACCGTTCCGGGCAGATCATGCGCGAAATGCCCCGGCTCCCAGGTAAAGCCGGTTTCGCGCGGCGCAACGATATCGGGGTTGGCGCAAATGACCGGGCGGGGATCGGCACGCAGCGCGGCAAGCAGCGCCGCCTGACGGGCCGCGCTCCAGCCCCCCGATCCCAGGAACACGAAGCCTTCGGCGCGGGTCAACAGATCGTCATCGAGCGGGCGCAGGTCGCCAGGCAGATCGTCCAGTGCCCCGTCATCGGCCCCGATCGCGGCCCACAAAAGCCCGCCGTGGTCCTTGCGCAGCGCCTCGGCAACCAGATCGCGGCTGGCAATCACCTCGTCGGCAGTGAAATCGAAACCCCAATGGTGAAACCGCGCCAATGCCGCCGCGCCGCTCTGGCTGGCGCCGTTGGTCAGCACCACCAGCCGCTTGCCGGCCGCGCGCATCTCGGCGATGCGGGCCGCCGCGCCGGGGATCGCCGCCGTCCCGACATTCAGAACGCCGTAGGCATCCTGGATGAACCCGTCGTAGCGCCCGAAGAGCGCGCGCAGATCGGGGACGCGCGCGCTGAACGGCGGAAAGCCGCGCACCGCCTTTGGCAGGCGGTGCGCGATGGCGCGGTAACGGGCAAAGGCCCAGCGGGCATCGGGCTGCTTGTTCAGAACGCGACCTCCTGCCCCCGACCCTCGGCCGTGGCGCGCGCCAGCACATGTGCGGCGCAGGCCAGATCCTGCGCAATCACCCCCAGCGAACGATAGAGCGTGATCTGCGTGTCGCTTTCGCGCCCCGCAGCCTCGCCCGCCAGAACCGCCCCGATTTCCGCGCGGATCGCCTCGGGCGTCAGCACCCCCGCGTCGATCATGTCCACCAGTTCCCCGGCCTGCGCCAGCGCCGACGCGCGCGAATCCACCCAGAGACCGGCCCGTAGCACGACGCGGTCGTCCACCTCTCGCTTGCTGGCGACCGAGGCGCCGACGACGTTCAGATGCTGCCCCGGCTCCAGCCAGTCGCCATGCAGCACCGGGGTGGGCGCGTTGGTTAGCGTGCAAACGATATCTGCCCCGGCAATGCCCGGCTGCACATCGGTGCCCTGCGTAACCTCCAGGTCCGGGAACGCCACCGCCGCTGTGGCCGCGAACGCGGCCGCCTTGTCGGCCCGGCGCCCGACGACATGCAGCGCCTCGATTGGCCGCACCGCGACCATGGCCGCCAGATGATGCTCGGCCTGCTCGCCGGTGCCGATCAGCGTCAGGCGGCGCGCCTCGGGCCTTGCCAACGCGCGGGTGGCGACGCCGCTGGCTGCCGCCGTGCGGATCGCGGTCAGAAGGCCTGCGTCCATCATCGCCACGGCGCCGCCGGTTTCGGGCTCGAACAGCACGATCGCCCCGCGATGGCCCGACAGACCCTTCGCCGGGTTGCCCGGAAACAGGCTGACCAGCTTCACGCCATAGCAGGCTGGCGCGTCCATCGCACCCGACATCACCCCCATCAGGTTCGGCCCGCCCACTGGCACCACGTGGCGCAAGGGCATCTGCGTGCCCCCCGCCGACACGCGACGCATCGCCCCGGCGACAGTGGCAAGCGCCTGGTCCATCGGCAAGAGTGCCGCGACATCGGCGTTCGACAGGACCCTCATGCCAGCCCCTCGTTCCAGGCCGCGGGCAGATCCGCCAGCCCGACACGCGCCCGGATGAGCCCGGTATAGAGGTCGGGGCGCAGGATATAGGGAAAATGCCCACCCCAGGCGAAGCGGAACGCCGCCGCACCTGGATAGCGCGCGCGAACAGCGGCGCGCATCGGCGGCGGGATCAGCGGATCGTCCTCGGTCTCGATCACTGTTGTGTGCTCGACAGGGCGCGGGTCGGTGCCCAGCGCGGGCGCGTCCTTGAGCGCCGCGAGGCGCGCGCGCATTTCGCCATCGGGGATCCGCCCAGCGCTTTCGGCCAGCAGGAATCCGACGAGATCGGCCTGATCCGGGTGACTCTGGCCCCAGCTTTCCATCGCGGCCCTGAACCCGCCGCGCACAAGGTCAATCGGCGCCTGCCACAGATCCAGCGAGTAAGGCGGGCGGGTTGCGATCCCCTCGACCGAGGACAGGGTATTCGCCGCGAAGAGATGGCTGACCCGCGCAGGATGCGTGGCGGCAAAGGCCTGCGCCAGATACCCGCCCAGCGACGAGCCCAGCACCGCCGTTTGCCCCACGCCGCGTTGATCCAACAGCCCTGCCAGATCCGCAACCCATTCTGCGATGCCACCTGATTGAGGGTAGCTGACCGCCAACACCCGCATTTCGGTCAGCGCCGCGATCTGCTGCCAGAAGATATCCGCGCGCCCCAGCGTCCCGGGTATCAAAAGCAGGGTCAAAGCCTCGTCCGGTCTCGTTTCGGACGAGGCAGGAGGCCGGTCGATCACCCCCCAGTCGCGGCCCAGCAAGCTCACCCGCGTTTCGGGGGTGTGGCGGGCAAACGCATCGCGCGCGGCAATCAGGGGATTGGTCATGGCGGCCTTCCTCTTTGGTCCGTCGCCATGCTGGCACGGCGGCGCAGAACGGGAAAGCCGGTATTTCGGCGCGCGCAGGCCTTTTGCCATCCCCCGTTTTGCTCTCTCCAAGCGAAAGGATGTTCCCGTCCCGCGAACGAAGGGGGGGCATGGCGGGCTGGCCCCGCTTCGGCGCGCATCCGCCTTGGGCGTGCGCAGGACCCTGCTCGCCGGATGGCCTGGACCCGGCTACGGCGTGATCGCGGTTGCGTCTTGGGCTTTCCTTGCCGCTAAAGCAGCGCCTGGTCGGGCTCCGGGCCTCGTTCCCGGTTCGGGCCGGGTTTCGCGTGGTCCGGCGCTCTGGCTTGGCGGGCTGGCTCGGCGGGCTGGCTCGGCGCACGCACAGAGCCCGATTCACGCGTCCATTTCCCCAGATCGCCGGCTGCGCCACTTTCTCTTTTTGTCCCGTTTCATGGGGTTGGTGCCGTTGAACCCGGCAAAGCGCCGCGACGGGGCGCGCCAAACCCGCGCCCTCCGCACCCCGTCGTTCCCGCGCAAGAACCCGCCACAGGCCGCTGCCCCGCGCAGGGCACAACGGCATGCCCCGCACAGGGGCGACACGGACCGGGCACCGACGCGCCCATGCCCTGCGGGCACCCGTACCCCGAGCGGACCAGGCCACCCGGATCATCCCCGCAGGTGACGCGCCGGTCGGATCCACCGCTACATGCGGGTCAATGCCCCGCCTTCGCCCCTCCTGCCGGCACCGGCCCGCGCAGAGGACGGCGTCACCCATTTGGCCAACCCGCCAGGCTCTGTGGGCAGGCATCGCACCTCGATCACCGAACGCTCCCGCCAGTAGCACGGATCGTCGCGCAGGGACTGCGGAAGCAAACGGTGGTCGAAAACCCGCACAGTACGGGTCACAACCTCGGCATGCGCCCATCGACCGTATCGCGCGGCATCTGGGGCGTCGATCAGCGCGTTGCGCAGGTCTTGCTCGCGGGTGCGCAACCCCGAGATCTGCGCCCGGATCATCGCCAGTTCATCGGCGGGGGACAATAGAGGCATCGGCAGTGTCCTTGCTGGAGGTCATCTGCAGTCTGCGCCTAAAAGGCTTAACACAGTCTTTCCGACACCAGCCAAGGAACCCGCCTCATGCCGATTTTTCACCCCGACAACCGCAGTCGCTCGCCACGCCACGCCGAGATCTGGGCGGCCTATGAGATCGCTTACACGGTGGTGGATTTCACGGCCGCCGCCTTGTTCGTCGTCGGCTCGGCATTGTTCTTCTTCGCCTCGACCACCTATGCCGCCACCTGGCTGTTCCTGATCGGATCGGTGTTCTTCGGCCTCAAACCGACCCTGCGCCTGATCCGAGAGCTGAAACTCGTCGCACTGGGACGCCCCGACAAGGTTGCGGACATGTTCGACAGTTAGGCCGATCACCCGGCCCGCTACCTTGCCCTGCGGCGCCCGCGCGCCCAGCGCCGCAGCCCCGGAGGCATCCGCGCGCTCGACGCCGCGATCACCAAAGCCAACCCGGCAAAGGCGATCATCGGCAGGCGTTCGTCGCGAAACACCATGCCGAACAACACGCTGAATCCCGGCATCAGGAACATCGCC
>JAGRMK010000368.1 GCA_020441345.1 Paracoccaceae bacterium | reverse complement strand
TTCACGCTGGCCGACAACCTGACGGTGTTCGACAATATCGTTCTGGGCACGCAAAGCTTGTGGCACCCCCGTATCGACCGGGCGGCAGCGCGCGCGCGGATCGTGCAACTCGCGCGGGACTTCGGCCTGTCGGTGGTGCCCGAACACCGGGTCGGCACGCTGTCAGTGGGTGAGCGCCAGCGCGTCGAGATCCTGAAGGCGCTGTATCGCGACGCGCGGATCCTGATCCTGGATGAACCGACCGCCGTTCTGACCCCGCAGGAAACCGATGCGCTGTTTGTCACCCTGCGGCAAATGGTGGCGCGCGGTCTGTCGGTGATCTTCATCAGCCACAAGCTGCACGAAGTGATGGCGATTGCCAATCGCGTCGTCGTGCTCCGGCATGGCAGGGTGGTGGGCGCTGTGGATACCGCCGACACCGACCGTCACAAGCTGGCCGAGCTGATGGTCGGTGCGGAACTCCAGCCGCCGCAGGTGCGCGACAGCACGCCGGGCGCTGCGGTGATGACCCTGAGCGGCGTCTGCACGGCACCGCAGGGCAACGCGCCGGGGCTGCACGCGGCCAACCTGACGCTCTGCGCCGGGCAGATCGTCGGCATCGCCGGGGTCTCGGGGAACGGGCAGGCGGCGCTGGCCGGGTTGCTTGCGGGAACCGAGCGTCCGGTGTCCGGCGACATGGACATCCACGGGCTGCATCCGAAAGACTGGTCGCCGCGCGCCGCTATGGCCGCCGGGATCGCGCGCATCCCCGAGGACCGGCACAAGACCGGCTCCATCGCCGATTTCACCCTGACCGAGAACGCCATTCTGGAAGGATTCGACAAGCCGCCCTTTGCGCGCGGCGGTTGGATGAACTGGCGCGCCGCGCGCGATTTCGCGGCGCAGGTGATCCTACGCTATGACGTGCGCTGCCCCGGCCCCGAAACGCGCATTCGCCTGCTTTCGGGGGGCAATATGCAGAAACTGATCCTGGGACGCGCATTGGAGACCAGACCGCAGGTGATTCTGGCCAACCAGCCGGTGCGGGGGTTGGACATCGGGGCGATCAGCTTTGTGCACAGCCAGTTGCTGGCTGCGCGCGACCGGGGGGCGGCGGTGTTGCTGATCTCCGAGGATCTGGACGAAGTGATGGCGCTCAGCGACGTGATCCATGTGCTCTATGAGGGGCGCGTATCGCCACCCTTTGCGCGTGGCACGAAAACCGCCGCCGAACTGGGCGTCTGGATGGCGGGCGGGGGACTGCGCGATGCGGCTTGAACCCGTTGCCAACCCGACGCTTGCGCGCACGCTGGGCTTTCCGGCGCTGGCGCTGGCCGCGACCGTGGTGATCGGCAGCCTGTTGGCGATGATCGCCGGGGCGAACCCGTTCGGCGTGCTGGGGCTGATCGTGCAGGGTGCGGTGGGGTCGAAATTCGCCATTCTGGAAACCTTGAACCGCGCCACGCCACTCATCTTCACCGGGCTGGCCGTGGCCGTCGCGTTCCGCGCGAAACTGTGGAACATCGGTGCCGAAGCGCAGCTTTACGCAGGCGCGGTGGTGACGGTGCTGATCGGCACGGGGGCCTTGCCCTGGCCCTCGGCGGCGCTCTGGCCCTTGATGATCGTGGCGGCGATGCTGGCGGGCGCGCTGGTGTTGCTGGGGCCCGCGATACTCAAGGTGCGGTTCGGCGTCGATGAGGTGGTCACAACGCTGCTGTTCAACTTTGTCGTGTTGCTGTTCGTCAGCTATCTGCTTGAGGGACCGTTGAAGGACCCGATGGGCATGGGCTGGCCGCAATCCGCACGGCTGATCCCTGACGCGCGCCTGCCGCGCATCGCCACGGGGTTGCGGCTGCACTGGGGGTTCGGCATCGCGCTGATCGCGGCGCTGGTGGTCTGGGTCATCCAGGCGCGCACCACGCTGGGGTATGCCATGCGCGCCGTGGGCCTGAACCGGCAGGCCGCCGCGTTCGCTGGCATCCCCGTGGGCCATGTGATGCTGAAAACCGCGCTGTTGTCGGGCGGGCTGGCGGCGCTGGCCGGGTTTTCCGAGGTTGCGGGGCTCAAGGGGAACCTGACGCTCGATATCAGTCCCGGCTTTGGTTACACGGGTATCATCGTGGCGATGCTGGCGCTGCTGAACCCGCTGGGCGTTGTGGTCAGCGCGATCTTTGTCGCGGGCGTGTTCGTCGGGGCCGACAGCATGAGCCGCGCCGCCGGTGTGCCCACCTATATCGCCGATATCATGCTGGCCGCGTCGCTGTTGACGATGGTGCTGGCGATTTCCCTGACGCGTTTCCGCGTGCGCTGGAGGTAGGGTCATGGAAATCCTCGACATCCTGTTGTCTGCTACATTCTGGGCCGCCGTGATCCGCATCGCCAGCCCGCTGATCTTCGCCACACTGGGCGAGCTGATCTGCGAACGCGCGGGCGTGCTGAATCTGGGCATCGAGGGGATCATGGTGGTCGGCGCCTTCGCCGGCTGGATGGCGGTCTATTCCGGCACCGGGTTGTGGATGGGCGTGTTCGTGGCGCTGCTGGCAGGGATGGCGTTTGGCCTGTTGCATGCCACTTTGACGGTGCCCTTTGGCCTGTCGCAGCATGTCGTGGGGCTGGGCATCACGTTGCTTGCGACCTCCAGCACCTATTACGCCTATCGCCTCGCATTGCCGCGCGTGACCGAGCCGCCCCGGATCGAGGCGTTCGAGCCCTGGGCAATTCCCGGCCTCAGCGACATTCCCCTGATCGGCCCGGCGCTGTTCACCCAGACACCTCTGACATATCTCGCGTTTGTCGCTGTGATCGTGGTGTCGCTGGTTCTGTTTCGCACGCCGCTGGGGCTGGCGGTGCGCGCGGCGGGCGAGAACCCGGCCGCTGTCGAGGCGCAGGGCTTGAGCGTGACGGCGTTGCGCATGGGGGCGGTGATCGTGGGGTCGGGGTTGATGGCGGTCGGCGGCGCGTTCTTGACGATGAGCGCGTTCAACAGCTTCTTTTTCGAAATGGTCAACGGGCGCGGTTGGATCTGCATCGCGCTGGTTGTGTTCGGTGCGTGGATGCCGGGCAAGGCGTTGTTCGGGGCGCTGCTGTTCGCCACCTTCGACGCGCTGCAAATCCGGCTGCAACAGACCGAGATGGGCGCGGGTATCCCCTATCAGGTGTTCCTGATGTTGCCCTATATCCTGTCGATCGTGGCACTGGTCGCCATGTCGCGCCGCGCCTCGGTGCCGGCCGCGCTGATGGTGCCGTTCAACAAGGGGGAACGCTGATGTTCGATCTGATCGTGAAGGGCGGAACCCTGCCCGATGGGCGGGTCGCCGACATCGGCATCCGGGGCGACCGGATTGCGGCTGTCGAATCGCTGGCTGGGGCAGAGGCGGGTCGGGTCATCGACGCGACCGGCGATCTGGTCAGCCCGCCCTTTGTGGACCCGCATTTTCATATGGATGCGACGCTGTCCTATGGCCAGCCACGCATCAATGCCTCGGGCACGTTGCTGGAGGGAATCAGCCTGTGGGGCGAGTTGCGCGATCTGGCGACGATCGACGAAATGGTCGAACGCGCGCTGACCTATTGCGATTGGGCGGTCAGCACCGGCCTGCTGGCGATCCGCAGCCACGTGGACACGACACCCGATCACCTGAACACCGTCGAGGCGCTGCTGGAGGTGCGACGCCAGGTAAAAGACCGGATCGACCTGCAACTGGTGGCGTTCCCGCAAGACGGGCTGTTTCGCACACCGACCGGGCACCAGAACCTGCTGCGGGCGCTGGACAAGGGCGTCGATGTGGTCGGCGGCATCCCGCATTTCGAGCGCACGATGGAGGATGGGCGCAAGTCGGTGACAACCCTGTGCGAGATCGCGGCCGAGCGCGGCCTGCCGGTAGACCTGCACTGCGACGAAACCGACGACCCCCATAGCCGCCACATCGAAACGCTGGCTTATGAGACCCAGCGCCTTGGGCTGGGCGGGCGCGTGGCGGGGTCGCATCTGACTTCGATGCATTCGATGGACAACTATTATGTGTCAAAGCTGCTGCCGCTGATCGCCGAGGCCGGGGTCGCTGCAATCCCGAACCCGCTGATCAACATCGTGTTGCAAGGGCGGCATGATACCTACCC
>JAGRMK010000367.1:3814-4580 GCA_020441345.1 Paracoccaceae bacterium | reverse complement strand
TGTCGCAGGCGCCGCGCCCATAGATCCTGCCATCGCGCAGCAGCCCGCCGAACGGGTCCACCGTCCAGCCCGCGCCGACATCGACCACGTCGATATGGCTGGTGAAATGAACGCAGTCGCCGGGGTGTTTGCCCTCGCGCCGCGCGACGACGTTCCAGCGCGGATAGGCGTCGCAATCGCCGGGGGTGCCATGGGCGCGGATCAGTTGCGTCTGGAACCCCGAGGCGCGCAACCGGCGGTCGAGATAGTCGCAGATCTCGCGGTAATTCTCGCCGGGGGGGTTGAGCGTGGGAATGCGGATCAGATCCTGCGTCAGGCCGATCAGATCGTCGCGCCGCGCGAACAGCGCGTCGGTGAGCAGGGCGAGGTGAGCGTCGGGGCGGGCGAGGTCATCCATGGCGATACAATGGCGCGGGACAGACCCGGGTTCAATACTGTTTGCGGGCAGCACCCATGAGCGATACCCAAAGCGCGGCTCTTGTTGGCGCTGAGGGCGGGGGCGTTGGCTTGTTTCTTCCGGGGGCGTTTCACGGCAAACGTCGGCAGGTGTCTGTCAGCCGAGGCTTTTCCATGGCCTCGCGTCAAGGCGGTGTCGATCTTTTTCAGGATCCGAGACCGCCGAATTGGCGCGCTGGCGTTGCGGGTAGACGGCTTCGATGCGAGAAACGCCTCATTGGATAACGCGTTGGTTTCTAACAGAAGCCGCAGGTCACGGCAGTGCGCGCCCGGCGGCAGAAAAATGCGCATAACAGAAATTATGTTAAAA
>JAGRMK010000367.1:0-3750 GCA_020441345.1 Paracoccaceae bacterium | reverse complement strand
GCTACCACCGCCCGAGGGATCGGAGGGCGCAATGATGCACTGGGCTGACGAAGTGACCGGCGGCAAACGGCCCGGCTCCGTGGCGCTGATCGATCACGATGGCGCGGTGCTGACCTACGGCGCGCTGGACGGGGCGCTTGCCGACTGCGCGCGGGCAATGCGCGACAGTGGCGTGCAAGGTGGCGACCGGGTGGTCGTGGTGGCCGAAAACAGCGCGCTGCTGGTGGTGGCCTTCCTGGCGGCGATGCGGCTCAGGGCGTGGTGCGTGCCGGTCAACGCGCGGATCACCGGGGCTGAGCTGGACGCGATCCTGGCCGATGCCGGGCCGCGTCTGGTGCTGTTCACCGCCGAGGCCTCGGACGAGGCGCGCGCCCATGCCGCGCGTCTGGGCGCTGTGCCGGGCGCGCCGGTGCTGGGCCGTGCGCTGACCCTTCTGGCCGAACCGGGGGCGCGGGCCGAACCGCTGCGCGACACGCCCGGCCAGCAGGTCGCGGCGCTGGTCTATACCTCGGGCAGCACGGGCACGCCCAAGGGTGTGATGCTGTCGCATGAAAGCCTGCTGTTCAACGCGCGGATCACGGCGCGCGCGCGCGGGTTCGGCCCCGATGACGAGATCGTGCTGGCCCTGCCGTGCACGCATATCATGGCGCTGTCGACCGCGCTGCTGGCCGGGCTGGCGGCGGGTGCGAGGGTGCGCTTGCAGGCGCGGTTCACCGCCGACGGGATGCTGGATGCGCTGGCGGCGGGCGGCACGGTGATGACCGGCGTACCGCCGATGTTCCAGCAGATGCTGCGCGCGCTGGACCAGCGCGGCGCGGGGTTCACCGCCCCCCGGCTGCGGATGATCGGATCGGGCGGCGCGCCGCTGGACCCGGCGCTGAAAGCGCAGGTCGAGGCACGGTTCGGCGTGACGCTGAACAACGGCTATGGCTTGACCGAGGCCGGGCCGGGCGTGGCCTCGACGGTGTTCGGGCCGGTGCGCCGCGATGGCTCCATCGGCTATGTCTATCCCGATTGCGCGGTGCGTATCGACGCCCCGTCAGCGGATGGCGTGGGCGAATTGCTGTTTCGCGGTCCCGGCGTGATGCTGGGCTATTACCGCAACCCCCGGGCCACCGCCGCCGCGCTGACCGAGGACGGGTTCCTGCGCACCGGCGATCTGGCGCGGATCGACCCGGACGGCGCGTTGCACCTGGTCGGGCGCAGCAAGGAGTTGATCATTCGCTCGGGCTTCAACGTCTACCCGCCCGAGGTCGAGGCCGCGCTGATGGCCTGCCCCGGCGTGCAGCAGGCGGCGGTGATCGGGCGCAGCGTGCCCGGCAACGAAGAGGTTCTGGCCTTTGTCACCACCGACGGCAGCACCGATGCCACGACGATTGCCGGCCAGTTGCGCGACCGGCTGGCACCCTACAAGCGGCCGCAGCATGTCACCGTGGTGCCCGCGATGCCGCTAACCGGCGCGGGCAAGATCCGCAAGCCCGCCTTGCTGGAGGGGTTCGCGCCCTGACCCTGTGCGGTCCCGACGCGGCGTGACCTTGCCCGCCGCGCGTCTATCGGCGCGGCACCACTTTAAACGTGCCGGTGGCGCGGGCCAGCACGATGCCGGTTTCGTCACGGATCTCGCCTTCGGAAAAATAGATCGACTTGCCGCCGCCCACGCGCCGCGCCTCGCAGATCAGATGCGTGCCCTTTGGCTGCGCCAGATAGCTCACGTTCAGGTTCAGCGTGACCGAGGGGCGAAAGGTGTCGGGGTTTCCTTCCCAGCAGCCCGATGAGCCCAGCGTGGTGTCCAGGATCGAGGCATAGACCCCACCGTGCGGAATGCCCATCGGGTTGCAATGCTCGGGGCCGATGTCGATTTCGAACCGCGAATAATCCTGGGAAAAACCGGTCTTGCGGGCGCCGAGATGGGCCATGAAGCCGCGGTTGCTGGCGGCGTAGCGGGGCGTGGCGGCGGGGGCGTCGTCGGGCATGAATCAGGGCCTCAGGCTCAGGGTTTGCGCGGCCCGCAACAGGCGCGGCGCGTAATGGTCCGTCAGGGTTTCGGCGGGGTTCAGAAAGCCGAAGCCACCGACGTTGATGGCATAGACCGACCCGCCTTGCACCGGCTTGACCGGCACGGCGATGCCGTTGATTTCCTTGCGCCACTCACCGAACGAGGTGCAATAGCCAAAGCGCGCGAAATCCGCGCGCCCGCGCGCCAGCCCGTCCGCCAGCCGCGCGCGCTCGGCGGGTTTGGCGGCGCTCTGGGCCTCGTCCAGCAAGGCGTCCTGCTGGTCCTCGGGCAAGGCCATCAAGATCGCGCGGCCGATCGCGCTGTGGAACAGCGGCACCTGCGCGCCCAGATGGAACACCATCGACACCGAGTTGGGGGACCGATGGGTCGCCAGATAGACCACGGAATGCCCGTAGCGTTCGCCCAGGGCGGCGGCGACATGCGGGTTGTCGCCGCGACAGATCTCGGCCAGTTCCAGTTGCGCGCGGTCCTTGATCTCCATCCCGGCGATCATGCCGTAGCCGAGCGCCAGCACCCCCGGCCCCAGACGGTATTCACCGCCCGGTTCGGTCTGGACCAGATAGCCCAGCTTGCACAGCGTATAGGTCAGCCGCGTGACGGTGGCCTTGGGCAGGCCGGTGCGCGCGGCAAAGGCCTGATTGGACAAGGCGACCTCGCCATCATTGAAGGCCCGCAGCAGAGCAAGCCCGCGCGACAGGGCGGTGACGAATTTCGGGTCGGCGGCATCGTCGGTCAGATCGTCGCCGGGGGCGGGGGTTGGATCGGGCACGGGGCCTCCGGGGTGCTGCGGGCCTTGGCCCTGCGGTTTCGTTGAGCAGAATACCGTTCCGAAATCGTCAGGGCAACCGGGAGGGGCACCAGACGCGGGCGGGTTACGTGGTCTGGTGCGGGCGGATGGCCAGGGTGTCGCGCCCGATCCAGGCGCCGCAATGGTCGCAGGCATAGCGCGCACGCAGGATTTCCCCGCAGGAATGCAGCCGCAGGTCGGGCGGGGGTTGGCCGGCGTTGCACCAGCGGTCGCCCCAGTCGGCAATGGCCAGAAGCAGCGGCAAAAAGCCCTCGGCGCGCGGCAGCGGGTGATAGACCATGCGCCGCCCGTCGGCCTCTTCGCGGATCAAGCCCAGGTCGCGCAGCTTGTCCAGCCGGTCGCGCACGACGCCCGGCCCCAGCGCCAGATCCTTCGCAATGCCCAGCATGTGACGCGGCGCCTGGAACAGCAGATACAGGATCTCGTTACACGCCGGATCGCCGACCAGCGAGGCCGCCACCGTGCCCTGTGCCTGCGAACTGGCAGCGGTAAAGCTGGCGTCGTTGCGCCGCGCCAGCCGGGGCCGGGGTTCGGTTTCGATCTGCTCGGGCTGGCTGCGGTGAATGGTGACGCTGTCGCTGCCAACCGCGCCCCGGCAGGACGTGCAGCGCCAGGTCGCGCCGATCACATGGCCGCAATCCTTGTGCACGATGTCGAAGGGCAGGATCCCGGCGCCGCCGGGGTTCGCCTGGTGCCAGAGCCAGACGGAATACATCGCGTCTTGCAGGTCAAAGGCCTTGGCGGTCAGCGCGTAGTCCAGCACGCCCTGCGCCGGGCGGGTGAAGCGGCGATACATCATCTGTTCGCGGCACAGATGCGCCAGCCGCAGGGAAAGGGTCTGGCGCGGGATGTTCAGGGCGCGCTGAAAATCGCTGAAGCGGCGGGTGCCGTTATAGGCATCCTTGAGGATCAGCATCGTCCAGGG
>JAGRMK010000366.1:6655-18447 GCA_020441345.1 Paracoccaceae bacterium | reverse complement strand
GCGCGGCGTTGCGGTAATGCGGCGTCGCGGCCAGCGGAATATGGCTTTCCCCGGTCAAGAGCCCGCTGGTCGGGTCCAGCCCGATCCAGCCCGCGCCGGGCAGATAGACCTCGCACCAGGCGTGCAGATCGGTGAAATCCTTGTCGGTGCCGGCGGGCCCGTCAACCGCCACCAGATCGGGTTTGAGCTGGATCAGGTAGCCCGAGACGAAGCGCGCCGCGAATCCCAGGTGCCGCAGCGCCTGCACCAACAACCAACTGGTATCGCGGCACGAGCCCTTGGCCAGCGCCAGCGTTTCCTCGGGTGTCTGCACGCCCGGCTCCATGCGGATCACGTAGCCGATCTGCGCCGCCAGCCGCGCGTTCAGGCCGACCACGAAGTCAATCGTGCGCTGCCGCTCGCGCGGCACGCTGGCAAGGAAGTCCGCCAGCAGCAGGCCCGCCGATTCGGTCTGGCGGTAGATCACCAGATCTTCGGCGATGTCTTCCGGGTAGTCGAAGGGCCAGGTCTCGGCGCTGGCTTCGACAAAGAAATCGAACGGGTTATAGACCGTCATGTCCGCGGTCAGATCGACCTCGATGCGCAATTCGGTGACTGGCTCGGGGAAGACATAGCGCGCCAGCCAGTTTCCATAGGGGTCTTGCTGGTAATTCACGAAATGATCGGGGGGCGAAACCTTGAGCGAATGCGACACCACCCGCGTGCGGCTGTGCGGCGCGGGGCGCAGGCGGATCACCTGCGGGCCCAGCGTCACCGGGCGGTCGTAACGGTAATGCGTCAGATGGTGGATGGTGGCGAGAATGGACATGGCTGGCGCCCCTTTGGCTGATCCCAGAGCGTTTCACGGTCTGGCACGACGCCGGCCCGGTTTCATCACCCATAGCCTGTTTCGGGTGCCTGTGCAGGGCTTGTGAAGGAGAATGCATGAAATAGCGGCAAGAGACACGCCTTTGTGCCCTGTCGCGTGCTGACGCGGTGCGGGCCAGATACCCCGCCCGATACCCCCGTCCGTGTCGCGATACGCCGCACCAGATGCGCGCCGCCTAGCGCATCACGAACGGGTTGCCCATCGGCGCGCCAGAGGTGTTGATCCAGGTTGTCCTGGTGCGTGTGTAGTCGTGAATCACGTCCATCCCGGCTTCGCGCCCATAGCCAGACCGGTTGAACCCGCCAAACGGTGCAATCGGCGACACGGCGCGATAGGTATTGACCCAGCAGATCCCCGCGCGCAGCCGCTCGGACACCCGATGCGCCCGCCCCACATCCTGCGTGAACACCCCCGACGCCAGCCCGTAGGGGGTCGCGTTGGCAAGCGCGATGGCCTCGTCTTCGGTGTCGAACGGCAAAAGAGACATGACGGGGCCGAACATCTCGACCGTCAGCGTCTCGGTTTCCACACTCGCGCATTCCACCAGCGTCGGCGCCATGTAATTGCCCGGACGATCCAGTGCCGCACCGCCAAAATGGATCACCGCCCCCTGCGCGCGGGCCTTGTCCAGCGTCTGACGGATGGTGCCGATTTGCGCGGCGGTGCACAGCGGGCCGACATGGGTGGCGGGGTCCAGCGGGTCACCGATGACGATCCCCGCCGATTTCTCGCGGATCCGCGCGATCAGCTCGGCCAGCACGGGTCGATGGATCAACCCGCGCGACCCCGCAACACAGCTTTGCCCCGAGGCACCGAAGTTTCCCGCGATCAACCCGTTCGCCGCGCCGTCCAGATCGGCGTCGTCAAACACCAGGATGGGCGATTTCCCCCCCAGTTCCAGCGAAGTCACGGCGAAATTCTCGGCCGAGTTGCGGATCACGTGGCGCGCGGTGTCTGGCCCGCCGGTAAAGGCGATGCGGTCCACATCGGGGTGGCGGGTCAGCGGGATCGCACAGTTTTCCGCGTCGCCGGTGATGACCGACACAACCCCCGCCGGGAACCCCGCCTGTTCGATCAGCCGCGCGAAGTCCAGCATCGGCACTGGCGCGATTTCCGAGGCTTTCAGCACCACGCTGCACCCCGCGGCCAGCGCCGGGCCCAGCTTTGTCGCGGTCAGGAACATCTGTGCGTTCCACGGCACGATGGCCGCCACAACGCCGATCGGCAAGCGGCGGGTAAAGACATGCATCCCCGGTTTGTCGATAGGCAGCACCGCGCCTTCGATCTTGTCCGCAAGGCCCGCATAATAGCGGTAATAGGCGCCGACATAGGCCGTCTGGCTTGCGGTTTCGGCCAGCAACTTGCCGCTGTCGGTGGTTTCCAAGCGACCGATGGCCTGCGCGTTGGCCTCGATCAGGTCGGCCAGCCGATACAGCAACTTGCCGCGCGCGGTCTGGGTCATGTCGCGCCAGGCGGGATCGTCCAGCGCGGCCCTGGCGGCGCGCACGGCGCGGTCGACGTCGCCCGCATCGGCACAGTCAAACGTGGCCCAATCCCGCCCGGTTGCCGGGTTCTGCGAGGTCATCACCTGCCCCGAGCCTCCTTCGGCCCAGCGCCCGGCGATGAACAGGGGGTAGTGCGGTTTGCGGTCCATTGGATCCCTCATGCGAATGCCGGCATAACGTCATCGAGAAACCGCGCCAGCGAGTCGCGCTTGCGGGCAAAGCTCATGCCGCTGTCGATCCAGAACGCGTATTCGTCATAGCCAAGATCCTCATAGCGCCTGATGCGGTCGATGACCTGCCGCGCGCTGCCGACGGTCAGATCGCGTAGCAGATTGTCGGGGGCCATCATGGCGTTGGCGCCGATTTCCGCGTCGGTCAGGGTTTCGATCAGCCCCTGCTGCACGGGACGCTTGTTCTGGAACCAGGCGCCGAAATAGCTGTAATACCGTGACAACTCGCGGGCGGCCTGCGCCAGATCGTCGGCATCCGCGGCAACATAGGTGTGATGCAGCAGCATGATCTTGGGGCGCGGGCCCGCATGGCTGTCGCAGGCCGCCTGGAACCGGACCATCAGCGAAGTAATTTCCTCCATCCCCATCCACAGCGGCGTAACCTGGATGTTGAACCCGTTGTGCACCCCGAATTCATGGCTGTTGGGGTCGCGTGCGGCGATCCAGATCGGCGGACCGTTTTCCTGCACCGGTTTCGGCGTCGCGGTGGTGGCCGGGAAGGCATAGAATTCACCCTGATGCGCGCAATCCCCGGCCCAGAGTTGACGCAACAGAGGGGCGGATTCGCGCATTCTCTGCCCAGCCTGCCAGGCATCCAGCCCCGGCATCATGCGCTCGTATTCATAACTATAAGCCCCGCGCGCGATACCCAGCTCCAGCCGTCCGCCGGTCATCAGGTCGGCCGCCGCCGCCTCGCCGGCCAGCTTGATCGGGTGCCAGAACGGCGCGATCACCGTGCCGGTGCCCAGCCGCAGGTTCTTCGTCTGGTGCGCGACATCAACCAGCGTGGTGAACGGGTTCGGCGCGATGGTGAATTCCATGCCGTGATGCTCGCCGGTCCAGACCGCACGCATGCCGCCATCATCGGCCATCTTGCACAGGTCGATGAACTCGCGGTGCAACACGCTGTGCGGCTGGTCGGGCGTGATCCGCTCCATATGCGCAAACAGAGAGAAATCCATGCTCTACGTCCTTTCCGTGGGGCCATGCGACATGCCCGGATGCAGCGGGGAACGGGCCATCACCGGAACACCCGGCCCGCCAGTTTCAGCAGCGCGGCATTCACCGCTTCGGCGTGGGTCATCGGCATCATGTGCGCCGCGTCGTCGACGATCAGCGCCGCGCCCCCACGGATCAGCGCCGCCATCTCGTGGGACATGGCCGGGGTCGAATTCGGCTCTTGCCCGCCAGTCATGAACAGCGCGGGACACTCCAGCGCCCGCAGCGCCGCGTCTTCGGGGGCATCCCCCCGGGCGAACGCGGTATAGGCCCGCTTGTATCCTGCCGGGTCCGTCGCCCGCAGCCAGGCGGCACAGGCGGCGCGTTCCGGGGTCTGGGTCTCTCCGAACCAGCGGGTCAGCGGTCCCTCGGCATCCGCCGGGGAAACACCGTCGAGACGGTCGGCGCGGGCCCGCACCGCCCGCGCGGCGACGGCGCTGCGCCGATAGATCGCGTTCAACGCCGCGACGCCGACCACTGTGCCGGGATGGCGCACCGCCAGATCCAGCGCGATCATCGCCCCCATCGAATGCCCGACAACCAGCGCGGGGCCGTCGAACGCCCCGGCGATCGCATCGGTGTATCCGGCCAGATCCGGCGCCCCGAATGGCGTAGCGTTCCCGCCATGACCGGGCAGGTCGAAGGCCAGAACGCGGTAACCGACGGACAGCGCGTCGATCTGGCGGTTCCAGGCCTCGGCGCGCAGCCCGACCCCGTGGATCAGGACCACCAGGGGCCCCGCCCCCGCCGCAATCGCCGCCAGCCCGCCCGGATCAGACCGCGGCCGGGTTGTCCAGGTCATGACCCAGATCCTTCAGGTCTTGATAGCGGTCGCCAATGCGGTGATGCGGGCGCCCCGAGAGGGCTGCGCCCAGCACGACGACGATTTCATCGTCACGGGGCGCGTCGGGGATGGAAAACTGGATTGTCAGGTAATGTGACCGGCGCCCCGCGTCGTTCTTGTCCATCAGCGGCACCATGATCGGGGCATTTGCCCCGCCGCGTGTATTGGTGAAAGCCAGATAGGATTTCGCACCCACCGCCTGACGATAGTGATTGCCGAACCGCAGCGTGTGAATCAGGCCCGATGCGTGCTCGATCTCGCCATTCAGGCCGACGACGGCCGCCTTGCCATAGGCCTCGATTGCCGCGCCGCTGCCGGCCAATGCGATCATCCGCTCGGTCAGCAGTTTGCCCAGAACCGGCCCGAAGGCGTGGATCTCGGGCTTCAGATCCTCGACATAGCGCCCGGCCCAGGGGTTTTGCACCACCGCCGCAACGGCGAACAGGCGCCAAGGCTGCGCGGCGGGGCGAAAGCCCTCGATCAGGATCTCTTCGTCATAGGTTATGATCTTGCGAATCTGCGGCTGCATGTCGGTCCTCCGATGCACTCAAAGCTGAGTATCCGCCTCACCATTTCTTTGACAAACGAGGCTTTCGACGGCTTAGGTATAAGCCTTGCTAATGGTTGATTTCTGACATGGCCAAATCCCTGCCCCCGCTCACCTGGTTTCGCAGCTTCGAGGCCGCGGCCCGGCATCTGAGTTTTACCGCCGCCGCGTATGAAATCGGCCTGACGCAATCGGCTGTCAGTCAACAGATCAAGGCACTGGAATCGCGACTGGGCGCGGCGCTGTTCCTGCGCAAGGCGCGCGCCTTGTCGCTGACCGACGAGGGACGCAAGTTGCTGCCGCAGGTCGAGGCCGCGCTGGCACAACTGAGCGCCGCCACCGCGCATTTCGACGCGGCGCCGGCGCGCGACCTCTTGACCATCGCCGCCTCGGTCAGCGTGACGCAATGGCTGATCGCGCCCGCCCTGCCGTCGTTCACCGCCGCTCATCCGGGGGTGCGCATCCGGTTTCTCAGTGCAATCTGGCCCGACGATTTCAAGACTGCGCTGGCCGATGTGGAGATCCGCTTTGGCTCACGCAAGCAGGTCGGGGATGATGCGGTGGCGCTGGAACCCAGTGGCCTGGTCGCGGTGAAATCGGTCGATCTGGCCGGCGATCTGCGAGACCTGCCGCTGATCGGATCTGTCGGCACCTCGGACACCTGGAGCACCTGGGCGCTGGCGGCCGGCTATCCGCCGCTGACGCCATCGATCCATGCCGATTCCTACGGAATGGCGCTGCATCTCGCGGCACAGGGGAACGGCGTTGCGCTGGTCAACGCGATGCTTGCGCTCCACGCCACCCGGTCGGGAGCCCTGGGCCTGGCCCATCCGCTGCGGATCCCCGCGCATGAGGGTTATTTCCTGTCGGTCCCTGGCACCAAACCTGCCGCGGCCCGGTTTCGCGACTGGCTGCTGAGCCAGTTGGACGACACCGTACCNNNCCCATGAACCGCCGCGCAGAGCAGCCAAAGCGCGGTGGCCCGCATGAGGCCACGCCTGCAACACCGCGCGCGTTACGGGGTAACGACCGTGCGGTCGCGGGGCCGAACCGCGACTTCCAAGGTCCGGGCACCAATCTGAACGGTATAGGCTCCCGCCGGAAGGGTGACGGGCGGATCGCCCGCCAACCCCTGCGCGACAAGCGCCCCGTCAGCGGACCGCACGGCAAAGGGCGCGGCCGTCGCACGCAGCAGCCCCGCGCCCAGTTGCTCGGCATCGGCGGCGTCGAAATAGGTGCCGCCCCCCGCCGCGGCCCAGGCCTCGAAGGTGCGCGCCAGGTCGGCATCGTCGATGGCATAGCCCACGATGTTCAACCGAACGTCAATGCCACCGGCACGCAGCGTTTCAATGGCGCGCCCCGGATCCCCGTCGCAGGTTTCCTCGCCATCGGTGATCAGGATCACAACCCGCGATCCGGTGACGCGGGCCAGATCCCGCGCCGTCAGCAGGATCGACTCGGCGATGGGCGTTTTCGCAAGATTGACCGCGTTGATCCCGCTGATTACCGACATCGCCGACGCGGCATCCAACGGGCCCAGCGGAATTTCAAGATCGGTGCGGCAGGCATCGGCCTCGCGGTTGCCAAAGACCCGCAGGGCGAAATTGGTGCCTTCGGGGATTGTCCGGGCCACCAGATCGATCAGCCTGCGCCGGGCGATTTCAATCCGTCGCAGACCGCCCTGCCGTTGCAACATGCTGCCCGACGCGTCCAGAATAACCTCGACCGCATCGTCGGCGCCCAGTCCGGCCCCGGACAGGAACGGAACCTCCAACTGTCCCGGATCGAGGGCAGCGGGCGTGACCGTGACCGGCCTGCGCGCCAGTTCGTTGCCGCCGCGGGTGATATAGACCAGGTCATAGGCACCCGGCGATGCGGGCGCGGCCATCGCCACGCTGCCGACCTGCGGATCGATATAGGCGTAAGGCACGCCGTCGTCCTGCCCCGGTTCGGTCATCACGATCCGGTCGCCCTGGTGGCCTTGCCCGGTCCAGAGGGTCTCGAACACCAGCCGCGCGGGCACCTCGTCGGGCGCGGCGATCCGCAGGGCGACGGGGACAATCTCGATCGGGGTGCGCCCGATGACCCGATCCCCGGACAGGTAAACGACATCGAAGCGGCCGGTATCCTCGAACGCGCGCAGCACGACGCGATTGTCGGTCGCGGCACCGGCATAGGCATAGCTGGCCGCGCCGATCGGCTCGCCGTCGCGCTGCGCAAAGGTGATCCGGTCGCCGGTGTTCAACGGCCCGTCAAAGGCGATGATCACGCTCGCTCCCGCGGCGATCTGCGCCGGGGCGTGCAGGACTGCGGCGATCCCGCCGACCTGGACGCGGCTTCGCGCCAGCACCGTTTCACCCGAGACGTAGACCAGGTCATAGGCGGCCGCGTCCCGCGGCGCCTGAACCGTCACCGTGCCATCGCGGCTGTTACCGACATACGCATAGCTGGCGCCCCGGATCGGCCCGCCGTCAGGGGTGGCAAAGGTCACGACATCGCCGCGACTGTCGGGGCCGGCCCAGGTGACGATGATCGCGCCGCCTGCCTCTGCCTGCGCGGGCGCCGACAGGCTCGCGGTGGCCATCTCGACACGCAAGGGCCGCGACGCCCGGTCCACCCCGTCGAAAACCAGTACGAGAACATACTCGCCGGGTGCTTCGGGCGCTTCAATGACCTGCGGGTTGGCGTTGGCATAGGCATAGGCGACCCGCCGGGCGTTTTCTCCGACCGGCCGGATTTCGACAATCCCGCCCCGTGTCTGCGGTGCGGCCCAGCCAACCGAAAGCGTGCCACGCAGGATCACCGACGCAGCGGCATCGACGGCATACTCCTGCGCCGTGGCAGGAGAAAACGCCAGAACGAAGCCCAGAATGAACCAGAGAACACGCATCAAGACGGCCTTTCTCTTGATCGGCTGCCGCATCAATTTAGCCTGAATCGGTGAAATTGTCCAATTCGCGCACTTCTCCCCTGGCAAGGGCATCGCCCGTGGGCGGGTCGTGTTGCGCCGTTCGGGTCGGGGCGCGCCCCCGAAACCGCAGGGTCAACGGCGGTGGTGGCCTCGTGCCCGCGCTCCGCGTTTCGAGACGGCATCGGCGAGGCGCAACAGGAATTCCAAAGTCGTCGCCGCCGGCGCCGAAACGCTCCGCACGAACATTGCGCGCACCCAGGGCGGGCGCGTGGGGATGAGCAGCACGGTTGCCGCGAAACGTGGTTGCCCTATCCGGCCGCTTTCAGGCTATAACACCGCCTATCTGCCAGCCTTTCCAGGAACAGACCCATGTCCGACGACAAACGCTATGCCTATCAATCCATCGCCCGATCGGTTCTGGATCACGGCGTCGACACGATGTTCGGCCTGATGGGCGACGCCAACCTGTTCATGGTCGACGACTATGTGCGCAACGGCGGCGGGCGTTTTGTCCCGGTCGCCCACGAGGGCAGCGCCGTCCTGATGGCGCAGGCCTGGAGCCACGTTTCGGGCCGGATCGGGGTCGCGACAGTGACGCATGGCCCGGCGTTGACCAATTGCGTGACCGCCTTGACCGAGGGCGCGCGCGGGCATGTGCCGATGGTGCTGCTGGCCGGTGACACGCCGGTAATGGCACCACAGAACCTGCAAAACATCGATCAGCGCGAGGTGGTCAAGGTCACTGGCGCCGGGTTCGAGCAGATCCGCGCCCCCGAAACCGCCGCGCATGACATCGCCCATGCCTTTTATCGCGCGACGGTCGAGAAACGCCCTATCGTCGTGAACATGCCCGCCGATTTCATGTGGCAAGAGGTCGAGCACAAGCCCGTGTCCTTCCCGGCGTTCTCGGCCCCGGCCATGGTGCCTGAAGGCGAGGATCTGGACAATGCCATCGGCATGATCGCATCGGCCCGCCGTCCGATCATCCTGGCCGGCGGGGGCGCGGCGGGCGCTCGCGACGCGCTGATCCGTCTGGCCGACCGGCTAGAGGCCCCTCTGGCCACCACGCTCAAGGCAAAGGGGCTCTTCAACGGCCATCCTTATAACCTCGACATCATCGGCACGCTCAGCACCCCCGCGACGTATGACGCGATCACCAAGGCTGACTGCATCGTCTGTTTCGGCGCCAGCCTGCACCATTTCACGACCGACAAGGGCAAGTTGATGAAGGGCAAACGGGTGGTGCAGGTGAACGACTCGGTGACCGAGGCCAGCAAGAACTTCCACGCCGACGTGGCGCTGATTTCCGACGCCCGGTTGACAGCGGACAACATCGTGCACTGGCTGGACGAGGCCGAAATCCCGCCGTCCGGTTTCACCCGCGATCTCGACATGGCGGCGCTGACGTTTCACCCGCCGGGCCGAACCGGGGCGAAACCGGGCAAAGTGAATTTCGTTCAGGCGTTGCAGCGGCTGGACGAGGCGCTGCCGAAAGAGCGCATCCTGACCACCGATGGCGGCCGGTTCATGACCGAGGTCTGGTGCCGTATCTCGGCCCCGAACCCGCAAAGCTTCATCGTCACCGCGAATTTCGGATCGATCGGCCTGGGCCTGCCCGAGGCCATCGGCGCTGCGCTGGCCGACTCTTCGCGGCCGGTGGTGCTGTTTACCGGCGACGGTGGGTTCATGATGGGCGGGATAAACGAGTTCAACACGGCGGTGCGGCTGGGTCTGGACCTGATCGTCATCGTCGCCAATGACTCGGCTTATGGTGCCGAACACATCCAGTTCATAGACCGGGCAATGGACCCCGGGCTGACACAGTTCGATTGGCCGCCGTTTGCAGACATCGCGACGGCACTGGGGGGGCTTGGCATCTCCGTGCAATCCGCCGACGATCTGGAACGAGCCATCGAGGCCTTGAACACGCGCGACCGTCCCCTTCTGATCGAGTTGAATCTTGACCCCGAGGACGTGCCTCGCATGCGGATCTGACACGGCCGCGCAACCTCGATCAAACCCTGAACGGCCAGCCGATGCGCAGGCGGGCGGCAAGACCAGAGCATCGTGCAGGCTTGCCGGCCCCCCTTGGTGACGGCATGTCGAACCCCGGCCAACGCATAGGCCAGCGGGACCTTCGGAACCCCCGGAACGCCGCGAAAGACCCGCAAGAACAAGACCGTGCCGACATCGGCGTTACTGTCCCTCGACACCTCGGGCACCGTCTGGATCCCGCAGGGGCGCTCCGAAAAGATCGCCGTCGCCGGGTCATGCCGCAGCGCATGGGTCAGGAAGACATAGCCGACCGTCAGCCGGCCAGTGTCATCACCGCGTTGAACGGCAACGTCGTGCCGACGGTCGCCCGGGCCGATACGATGACCGGCGTGAAATACGCGCCGCGCCAATCGCCATCAGGCCGAGCCCGGGTCGGCCGTGGCCCGGTCATGCAGCGCGAACTGGATGAAATCGGGCACCGTTGCCACGGCATACCCGCCCTTGTCTTTCCGGACGCGGTGCCTTCGCGATACCGAACGAGAAATCTGCGTCAGCCGCATTGCGACCCTTCGTGTAACGGGCGGCGGGCTTGACCGTAACCAAGGAGGGTCGGTCGAAAACTGACACACGGGTGACAAAGCTTGGAAAAAGTTGCACATCACCGTGCCTTGCTCATTTCCTTTTCAGGCCCGCAAAGTCGTGACTCTCGATAGCGCCGTATCTCAGACCGAGGATGGGACGCATCGCGACATGTGCGAATACATGGTCAGTCATTTCAGCCTTGGACGCACAACGCGGATGCTGTCGGTCAACGCGCTCACCCCCGGGCGCGCGGCGGAAACCATTGCCGACATGACGGATGTGGCACTGGCCAAGATGGTCGAAGCCCGCGCCGCCCATCGGGTCCGCATTCCGGGCAGGCGTTATGCCGATATGCTGATCGACCTGCCGAGCGGCGTCGCGCAGAGTCATGAGGTCTGCCGCCGGACCCTGTCGCGGGAACGCCGCACGGCCATTTCCGGCCATCATGCCCGCAACCCAAAGGGCAAGCATGGCGCGCAGACTATACACAGGCTGACCTCTGCCGTGGCGACGGCGGGATCCGCCTTCGCCATGCTTGTTTGTCGCGCGGAATTCCTCGACTGGGTTTCTTCATCCCTGACGCTTGTCATCGACCCGATGGGTCGGCCAGCCGTCCAGCCCCGCAAATACCAGAGCGGCATGTAACACGCCCCGATCCATGAACTGTATGTCTCCCAAGATTCTGCGCCAAAGCTGAAACCCGAGGCGGCCCCGATGCCCTTGTGGGACCTGTCGCCGCGCCAGGTCCGCGATCTGGAGCAGTTGATGAACCGTGGTTTTCATCCCCTCAACGGGTTCATGACCCGGGTGGATTACCCGGCCGCCGTCGAGACGATGCGGATGAGCGATAGCAACCTGCGGCCGATGCCGATCACGCTGAATATCGGCGAGAAGTTCGCCGAAACAATCGAACCCGGTCAGGTCATCGCCCTGCACGACGCCCAGGGGGTGATCCTGGCCACGATGACGAGCACCGACAAAGGGTTGCCCGTCAAGACCTACGAGGCAAAGCAGGTGTTCGCGGCCGACGATCTGGCGCATCCGGCGGTGAATTTCCTGCATCCTGTTTCCGGCAGCGCCCATCCAGGAGGCCGGTGACGGGTATCCGATCGCCCGTGCATTGCGATTTCCGGGGCCGCCGCGATACGCCCAACGATTTGCGCGCGCTTTCGCAAGTTTGGCTGGCGCAAGATCATCGCTATCCAGACCCGCCACTCGCTGCACCGGGCGCATCAGGCACCGACCTTTCGCGCCACCCGCGAGGCGGGCGCCTGGATCATGAACATCTACGCGCAGCCGCCCGAAACCGAG
>JAGRMK010000366.1:0-6477 GCA_020441345.1 Paracoccaceae bacterium | reverse complement strand
CGCGCATCGGCCACAGAATGATTGCTTGCGCCAGGCCATCCAGAACGAAACCCGCGGGCACTTCTGACCTGACGCGCCGGTCGGGGATCTTCAGTTACGGGCAGGCGGTCCGCGCCAGTCACCGAGCCAAAGCGACCCGGCCCGGCTCAGGCCTCAGCCCCCGCTCCTATTCTTCGTCCCCCGGTGTCTCGGGTTGGGGCGAGGCAATCGGCTGAACGGTATTGAGCGCCCTCATCCGCGTCGCTACCACACGCCGATGAGGATGCCCGATGCATCCTCGGAATCGCGAATTCCGGCCACGCCGTCGTCGGTCATCGTGACGCGATTCTTGCGACTGAGCAGTCGGTTCAACAGCCGGTCTTTCATCTGGCGACGCGTGTCTTCGAAAGCCGGATCACGACCCAGATCGTGAAACTCGTCAGGGTCCGCGTCGAGATCGAACAACTGCGGCGGAAAGCCCGTGAAATGGACGTATTTCCAACGGTCTGTGCGAACCATGTATCCCCGCGACCCGGACGCCGGCGTGCCCAGGGTCTGGCGCGCGGAATAAAAGGCATAATCGATCTCGGAAAAGACGCAATCGCGCCAGTCGGTGATCGCTTCGCCATGCAGGATCGGTTGCAGGGATCGCCCTTCGAGCCGGTGATACGCAGGCGGCGCGCCGGTTGCGTCGAGAAAGGTCGGAACAAGGTCGATCGCCTCGACCAGCGTATCCGAAACGGTGCCGCGCGTCGCGTCCGCTTCGGGCCTCGGGTCGTAGATGATCAAGGGCACGCGCACCGAGACCTCGTGGAACAGCTCTTTCTCACCCATCCAGTGATCGCCCAGATAATCCCCGTGATCCGACGTGAACACGATCATGGTCTCCTTGTCCTTGCCGGTCTCTTCGAGATAGGCGAACAGGTGGCCCAGATGATCGTCGATCTGCTTGATCAACCCCATGTAGGCGGGCATCACCGTGTCCCGCACGCCTTGGGCGGAAAACGTTTCGCTGACCGCCATCCCCATGAAGGCGGCATAGACCGGATTGGGGTCTGCGCGTTCGTCGGGGCTTCGCACGATGGGTTTGAAGGTCTCGGGACCAAACATGTCGTGATAGGGCGCGGGGGCCATATAGGGCCAGTGCGGCTTGATATAGCTCAGGTGACACAGCCAGGGGTGATCGCCCATCTCGTCGATGAAGTCGCGCGCCCGCATCGTCATATACGCGGTTTCCGAATGCTCCTCCTTGATACGTGCCGGCAGAGAGGAGTGTTTCAGCTCCCAGCCTGAGAGGATCTCTCCGTCTGGTCCCTGGGCGGCATTGGCATAGTCATTCCAGGGATTTTCGCCCTCATACCCCTGTTCGCGCAGCCAATCGTTATACCGCAGCTTGCCGCCCTTTTCGCGCAACAAGGGCGTCGGATGCAGACCATCGTCACGCTCGTAGGGGTCGAAGCCCGGCTGGCTGACACGAACGCCGATTTCGGTGTCTCGTGTAAGCCCCAGGCGCGCCATGCCTTCGGTATCGGGCATCATATGGGTCTTGCCGACCACGGCTGTTGTAACGCCAAGGGGGCGCAGATAATCCCCCAGGGTCATTTCGCCGATTGGCAGGGGCACACGGTTCCAGGTCGCGCCGTGGCTAAAGGCGGTCCGGCCCGTGTAGCACGAGGCGCGCGACGGACCGCAGACCGGGGACTGCACATAGGCACGGTCGAACCGCACACCTTTCCGGGCCAGACGGTCGAGGTTCGGCGTGTGAAGATGCGGATGGCCGTAGCAAGACAAGTGATCCCACCGCAGTTGGTCCGCCATGACGAACAGGATATTCTTAACGGGTTTCATTGCGGCTTACCTCATCAGATTGGGCAGGAAGGTTGCGATCTGGGGAAAAATCATCACCAGGACCAGACCCATGACCAGCGCCCCGATATAGGGCATCACACCGCGAAAAATGTTGCCCAGAGAGACATCGGGCACGACCGATTTCACGACAAAGACGTTCATGCCGATAGGCGGGGTGATCAGGCCGATCTCGGACACCAGAACGACAAGAATCCCGAACCAGACCATATCGACACCCGAGATCTGCAACGCGGGCAGGAACACCGGAACCAGAAGCACCAGAATGCCGATGGCCTCGAACACCATCCCCATCAGGATGGCGATGACGCAGATGAAAATCACCAGTTGGGTTGGGGACAGATCCCAGTCATCGACAAGATCGAGCAGGTCATAAGGCATGCCGGACAGGTTGATGAATTGTGAAAAGACGACCGCACCCAGCAACACGATAAAGATCGTGGCAGTGGTGACGGTGGCGTCCGTCAGACAGGCTTGCCATTCGCCCAGCGTCCGCAGCCGCCCCCGCAGAACCGCAATCACCGCAGAGCCAAAGGCGCCTATTCCCGCGGCCTCGGTCGCGGTGAAGGCCCCGGCATAGATCCCGCCGAGGACAAGCACGAACAGGAACAGAACCGGCATGGTCCCCCGGATCGCGGCCTTGCGGCGCGCGGGCTCCAGCAACGGCGCGGGGGGGGCGGCCAGTGGATCGACGCGCACCGTCAGGCCCACGGCGATCAGAAACAGCGTGACCAGCAGCAGTCCCGGCAAGACGCCCGCGATAAACAGCAAGCCTATGTCCTGTTCCGCGGTGATGCCATAGATCACAAGCGGAACGCTGGGCGGGATCATGATGCCCAACGTTCCACCCGCTGCAATCGTTCCGGATGCGAGCTTGTCGGAATATTTGTGATGCCGCATCGGAGGCATGGCCACCTTGGCCATGGTCGCCGCGGTGGCCAGCGTGCTGCCGCAAACCGCCGAGAACCCCGCCGCCGCCAGAACCGTGGCAAGCGCCAGGCCGCCGCGAAACCGTCCGAGGCCGGCATAGGCTGCATCATACAAGTCCTTGCTGATCTGGGCGTGGACGATGAAGACGCCCATCAGGATGAACAGGGGGATGACGCTGAGGTTGTAGTTCATGCTGTCATGAATGACTTGCTGCCCGGTCATCACCAGCGCGGCGCTCCATCCCCGTTCCAGCGCGAAGCCGACGAAGCCGACGATCAGGGTTGCAAAACCGACACGAAATCCGATGAAACACAAGGTCAGCAGGGCGGCGAAACCCAGAAGAGCGGTCGTCATTTGCCGTCCTCCATCTGATGACGGGCCTGCCCTTCGGACCCGGCGACAAGGCCCAGGATCTGACAAACGATACTGACGCTGGCAAAGCTGGCGACAAGGCCGTTGACCCAGGCCAGGGGCAGGTGCAGCACGATCGTATGGCTGTCGCTATGCGCGGCTTCCAGCGCTCGGTTCCACAGGACATATACGATCAGCGCCATGGCCAGGATCGAAAAGCCATGGATGACCACGTCGTAAACGCCGGGAGAAAGCCTGCGGATCCGGGCGTCGAACAACTCGACCACGATATGCCGGTCGCTCGCGTTGGCGATGGCCAGACCCGAAAAGATCACCAGGGCCAACATCGTGCTGATGATCTCGGTCGCGCCGAAGATCGGTGCGCCGATGACATAGCGCCCGATGACATCGACGAAGGTCAGCAGCATCATCGCAACCAGTATCAAGCTGGATACCACTTTGAGGGCCGCGACCAATCGGTCGAGGACCGTCGCGACCCTTCCCAGTTCCCCCGGCGCCGGCATCAGTTTGCGGCGTCGCTGAGTTGCCCGATGTAAAAGTCCAGCGCCGCCTGACCGTCGATCCCGCGGGCGGCGGCATCTGCCAGCCATCCGGTCGTGACAAAGCGCGAAGCCTCGACCAGCGCCGCCTCGAAGGCTGGATCGGCATCGACAACGTCGACGCCGGCGTCGGCATAGGCCGCAACGCCTTGTGCCACTGCGGCATCCCAACGGGCACCGAAGGCCGCGCCAAGCACATCGCCACTGACGCTCATGATCGCTTCCTGATCTTCAGGCGAGATCCCGGCCCAGGTGTCGTTGTTGATGAACACCGAGAAGGATGTCGTGTAGATCGGATGCGACAAACGGGTCGTGGACCGCGTGTAAGGCAGCAACTGGAACGACTGAACGCCCTGCGGGTCCAGGCCCAGATGGCCGTCGACAACACCGCGCGAGATGATCTCGTTGGATTCGACCGCAGGGGTCGACACCACGCCCGAGCCGATCTGCGCTGCGATCCGGGCAAGCGGCCCAGGCAGCACCCACATGCGCCGCGAGGCCAGATCCTCGATCGAATTGATCGGCGTGTCGGTCTGGCTGTAGAGCTCGCCGGCACCGATCACGAATTGCGACAGCAGATGCACCGAGGTGACTTCATCGGGGAAGAATTGCCGGTTGGTCGCCCACAGCGCCCGCGACATGCGCTCGGCGTTGCGAATGGCGACAAAGGGCATCATTGCCACTCGGGCGCCGACGGCCTCTTCGACAAAGCCGTTGAAGCTAACCGAGACATCCGCAACGCCGCCGACGACGGCTGCAAGCTGCTCTGGCGGGGGTGCGACGGAACGGGGCGGAATGATGCCGCGCACACGCCCTTCGGTGACGCGTTCGACCTCATCGATCCAGCCTGGCAGGATCTCGCTGCAGGCGAAATGGCTCGACGGCCAAAAGCAGTTGACCAGAAGCCGCGTGTCCGCGCTGGCCTGGCTGGCGAACCCAAGCATGGCCGTCAAAGCCAGAGCCGAAACCGAATGTGAATGCTTCATTTTCTTTCCTCCCAAGATGGCCAGAGGGCCCTGGCCGGATTGACGTTCCCGTAGGGTGACTGTTGCGATTCACCTGCGCGCGAGCCGTCGCACCAAGAGGCGACAACACCGCATCCAAGACCTTTCGGTCCGTCTGCGTGCCGACGCAGCAATCGGATTCACCTGAAAACGTGTCACGGGCTCCTCCCACACCGAGACTTGTCTTGTGTAGCAATTGGCTTTCAATAAGAATAATCGAATATTGAACTGCTTTCATAAAGGATTGCTATGAAAATAGACCCACGGCACCTGTCGCAATTGTCGCTGATCATTGAGGCTGGCTCATTCCAGGCCGCGGCAGATCGGTTGGGCCTGACCCAGCCGGCGCTCAGCCGGAACATCCGCGTTCTCGAAGAGAGATTTGGCGCGCCGCTGTTTGACCGGACAACGCGCAAGGCGCAGCCCACCCCGATGGGCGTCAGACTGGCCGAGATGGGCCATTCGGTGCGGATCGCCGAGGAACAGGCCAGTGTGCTCTCGTCCCGCGCCACGTCCGGCACGATCGGCGAAGTTCGGATCGGAGCACCTCCCCTGATCGCGGGGCATTTCCTGACCCGCCGGATTTCGTCCTTTCTGCGCGAATTCAACGGTTGCCATGTCGAATTGCGGGTGGGCGTGGTGCATGAACTCTACACGATGCTCGAACATGGGCAGATCGATCTGGCCATTGCGCCGCGCAAACTGACCGACAAAGGTGCCGATATCTCGTTTACCTTTCTGGTGGACGACCGGCTGGGGATCATGTGCCGACGCGATCACCCTCTGGTCCGACACGAAAACCCGCGCGCAAGTGACCTGGAACGGCAGATTTGGGTTGCGCATTCACGCCGTGGCTTCCTTCGGATCCAGACCGAAAGTGCGCTCTTGCGGATGGGGGTCGAAACGATACGGGTCGGGTTCGAAACGGATTCGCCACAGGCAGCCATGGAAATCGTCGCCTCGAGCGATATGATCACCGCCATGCCAAAGGAAACAACGCGGCCTTACCTTGACGACGGGCTGGTATTTCTTGCCATGGATCATCCCCATTTCTCACGCCCGCTTGGGTTGATACAACGCAGCGACGGTCCCAAAAATCAGGCCGTGGCAAACTTCGCGCAGCATCTGGTTTCGAGTTGCGCGGAAATATGACCAGAACCTGATCCCGGCAAACCTGCTGGTCCTGTCAATGCCCGCGACGAGACAAAGCTTGCCCTTCGCCGCCCGGACTTCGGCGATATCGACGCCAGGTAAGCCAATGAGATATCGCCTCGACTTCTGGTGCCAGGATTTGTCCGCTGCCCGGCAACACCGGCTTGCATGTGTGAGAGGGGTCTTCGATATCCGGCGGGTGCGAGATGCCGTGCCGCTAACGGCACCGCACCATCAAACAATGGGGTCAGGCGTCTGGATTCCGCCGATATTGGCCAGGTGCCGGATCACATCCGCCAGGCCGGTGCCGCGTTTGAGGTTGCAAAAGACCGTCGGCAAGGTCGGCCGCATCCGGGCACTGTCGCGCTTCATGACCTCCAGCGAGGCCCCGACATAGGGCGCAAGGTCGGTCTTGTTGATGACCAGGATATCGGATTTGGTGATCGCCGGTCCGCCTTTGCGGGGGATATCCTCGCCCGAGGATACATCGATCACATAGATCGTGACATCCGCGAGTTCGGGGCTGAAGGTCGCGGACAGGTTGTCGCCGCCGCTTTCGATCAGCACGATCTCGACATCGGGGTGACGGGCCACCATCTCGGCCACGGCCGCCAGGTTGATCGAGGCATCCTCGC
>JAGRMK010000365.1 GCA_020441345.1 Paracoccaceae bacterium | reverse complement strand
CGCGAGTTGCAGGTTGAGCGGCGTGCCAATCTGGTCATCGGCGTCCGGGGCCTCTTCGCGCATCAGGGCGATCAGGTCTGTCTCAAGTCTGGCGGCTTGCCCCAACCGCTTGCGCGAATCGTTGGGGACCTGATGATGCACGAGGACCGTCACCGCCGTGTCATTCCGTGCGATTCCAAAGGTTTCGAGATCCGCAAGCGCCTTGGTCAACTGACCGCCGGTCAGGCCGCTTATGCCTGTCAATTCGTCGGTAGAGATGCCTTCGTCTGGCGCGGCATTCATCAGGTGGCGAACGATGTCCATCAGCTGCGTGCGCCTCACACCGGTGATCTGTGCCTTTTCCAGACGCGCCGCGGCGTCATCGATCGCGCGCACCCGCAACGACGAGGGGAAAACCTGGACGCGATTCTCCTCGCGGCTCAGCAGTCTTGCCTCTTCCAGCCAGGACAGGGCAGTCTTGACCCGCGTGTCATCCGTGGCGCTTTCGCGCTGGAATTCGCGATCGTGTTCGTTGCGCACGATCTCGCCCGAGGTTGCGACGACGGTGCCGGTGCTGCGCGTTCAGGCATCCAGCCGCCGTAGGGCTTTCAGGATCGCGCTGATTTCGTGCCGGGCCAATCGGGACCGCGCGGACAGCTGGAACTGGCGTTCAACGTCATCAGCAGCAAAGAGCAGCACGCAATTGGCGTGATCCCGGTCGCGGCCGGCGCGGCCTGCCTCTTGCACATAATTCTCCGGCGATCCGGGAATGTCGCCATGCACGACCAGACGAATATCGGGTTTGTCGATGCCCATGCCGAAGGCGTTCGTCGCCGCGATCACCCGCAGTTCACCGATGCGGAACCGTTCCTGTATCGTCTTCTTTTCATCCGGAGTAAGCCCCGAGTGGAACCGTTCGGCGGCCAGACCCTGCTGTTGCAGGAACTGCGCCACGTCCTCTGTCGCCTTGCGCGTCGCACAATAGACGACGGCCCCGGATGCGCCCTCTGGCGGCAAGCGCTGTTCGATGACCGTGAGGATATCCGCCAGCTTGGTGCGACGGCCGGTGGACCGCACTTCGAAACAGAGGTTGGTGGGCGACGCGCCGCCGTCCAAAAGCAACAGCTCGGCGCCAAGCCGTTGGTGGAAATGGTCGCGGATGTCGCGAACGACCTCAGGTTTTGCGGTCGCGGTCAGGCAGATCACCGGTGCCGGCGTGTCGCCGCCCGAGGTTTCCTTGATGAACCGCGAGACATAGCGATAATCGGGCCGGAAATCGTGCCCCCATTTCGAGACGCAATGCGCCTCGTCCAGAACCCAAAGCCCGATGTCGCGTTGCGCAAGAACGGAGCGGACCGAAACGCTGCGCAGTTGCTCGGGCGAGATCAGCAGCATTGCCGCATCGCCCAGGCGAACCTTGTCCAGCGCGTCTTGCCGCTCGGGCAGAGAGAGCATGCCGTTCACCGTCACCGCAGACGAAATCCCCATGCGCTCCATGCCTGACACCTGGTCTGACATCAGGGCGACGAGCGGGGAAATGACGACCGTCAGGGCGCCGGTCCGGTCGAACTTGGCCAGTGCGGGGATCTGGTAGCAGACGAATTTACCCGTCCCGGTTGGCAGAATGCCCAGCAGGCTTTTTCCACGCATGCCCTCGTCGACGATGCGTTCTTGCAAGGGGCGGTCGTCAGCGTCGGTGGGCGTTGGCCGAAAGGCCTGGAAACCAAACCATCGTGACAGGGCTTTGACCGGGTCGCTTTTCTCCCGGCACCAGGCGCAATCCGGGGCTTCGCAGGCCGTGTCACGCAGGCGTTTGATCATGCGCGCGGCATCGGGGAACTGCATCCGCACCCAAGGCGGCATGACAGAATCGCCGCCCGCACCGCCTTTGACGGATTGCTTTCACGGCCCGAAGTGACACCGCTGACGGCGGAATGGATCAACGGCTATGATGCGCGCCGCATCGCGACCAAGGCAACGCAGCCCGGTATCGCGGATGAGCCGCCAGAAGACGCGCCCAAACTGCTTGCCATCCAGGCCGAGGCCCTTGCCGCCCTGGCGGCCACACGCGCCTGGTCGTTCTGGCCACCGGCCTCGGCAAGACCTTCCTTGCAGCCCTGACAGCCAGCTCTCGGCGCGGGTGCTTTTTGTCGCGCACCGCCAGCAAATCCTGACCCGGGCCATGGCGGCATTTCGCGCGATCCGCCCAAGGGCGCGGCTGGGGCGGTTCGGCGGCGGCGAGAAGGATTTTGATGCCGATGTGCTGTTCGCCTCGATACAGACGCTTTCACGGGCCGCACATCTGCAACGGTTCGCCCCCGATGCTTTCGACTACATCGTTGTTGACGAATTCCACCACGCCGCGGCCGCAACCTACCGGTGGATCATCGACCATTTCACGCCCGCGTTCCTGCTGGGTCTGACGGCGACCCCGGATCGGAGCGACGGCGGCGACCTGCTTGGCCTTTGCGAGGAAAACCTGGTCTATGAATGCGACCTCTGGTCTGGCATCGACCGCGCGCTTTTGTCGCCGTTCAAGTATTTCGGCGTGCCGGATCCGGTGGAATATGCGCAGATTCCCCGGCGCAGCGGCAAATTCGACGAAGCGGCCCTGACCAAAGCGGTCGCCACGCAGGCGCGCGCCGAAAACGCGCTCGATCAGCGCGCGCTTCGCGGCGGCAAGACGGCGATCGGCTTTTTGCGTGTCGCGCGGCCATACCGATTTCGTGCCGGATTTCTCGCGCGCTCGGGGGTTGCGGGCCGTGGCCGTCCATTCCGGCGCAACATCCGCCCCGCGCGCCAGCGCCCCGAAGGCGTTGGGGGAGGGCGATCTCGACATCGTCTATGCCGTGGACATGTTCAACGAGGGCATCGACATACCCGCGATTGACTCGGTTCTCATGGTGCGTCCGACGGAAAGCCCCGTGATATGGGTGCAGCAGCTTGGCCGTGGTTTGCGGCGATCGGCGGAAAAAACGCACCTCGCCGTCATCGACTATATCGGCAACCACCGGATCTTCTTGACCAAGGCCCGGACCCTGCTGCGGGTCAGGGCGGGTGACAGTGCCCTGCGGATCGCTTTGGAAAAGTTCGAAAGCCTCCAGATCACGTGTCCGGCGGGATGCGAGGTCACTTGCGATCTTGAAACGCTGGACATCTTGAAATCGCTGATCCGGCAACCGCGCGACGGTGCGGAACTGACGGCGTTCTACCGCGATTTCCGCGATCGGCACGGCTTGCGCCCCACCGCGTCCGAGGTTCAGCACGCAGGCTTCAACCCAGGCCGGACCGGTCACGCAGGCTGGCTGGGCTTCGTCAACGACATGGGGGAGTTCTCAGACGAGGCTCTGGCGGCATGGACCGCCCACAAGGCGTTGCTTGACGAGATCGAAACGCCCCGAATGACCCAAAGCAAAGCAATGCTGATCTTGCGTGGGATGATCGAAGCGCGCGCGTTTCCGGGGCGCATCGCCATTGCCGATCTCGCCGAACGCGTTGCGCGATTCGCCCGCCGTAACCCCGAGATCAAGGCGGATCTGAGCATCGATCCAGACGATACAGCCGCCTTTCGCAACCTGATCCTGAAATCCCAGCTGAAACTGATGGGCACAGCAGAGTGGTTTCGCCTCGGACCCGGGACGTTCGAGACGACGTTTGGCGACGGCCCAAACCCGCATCTGGCAGAAATGGCGTCTGAACTGGTCGATTGGCGTCTGATGAAACACTTTCAGACCGGCAGTGTCTCGTATGACCACATTGCGTCAGACAACAATGATGC
>JAGRMK010000364.1 GCA_020441345.1 Paracoccaceae bacterium | reverse complement strand
CCTGGTGTTTCTCTCGGATACGTTGGAAGGATTCGAGGTCTGGGGCATCCTGGTGCTGGGTCTCGGCATCGCGCTGATGGCGCGCGGGGCGCTTGCCAACGGCGAGTCGCGGCGGCTGCTGCCCTTTGCGCTGGGTTCGGCGCTGGCCACGGCGGGCTATACGCTGGCGGACGGATTGGGCGCGCGGGTCTGGGGCGAGCCCATTGCTTATGTCGGCTGGCTGATGGTCTTTTCGGCCGTGTTCTTCGCCCCGGCAATCGTCGCGCTGAAGGGGCAAGCCACATTGCGTGCCGATGCGCGCTCCTGGGGGCTTGGCATGGTGGCGGCAACGGCCTCGTTCGGGGCCTATGCGATTGCGGTCTGGGCGATGACCTTGGCGCCGATCGCTTTGGTCGGTGCGCTGCGAGAAACCTCGATCCTGTTCGCGGTGCTCATCGGCTGGTTGTTCTTTCGCGAACGGATGGACGGCACAAAGGCGCTAGCGGCTTTGTTGATCGTCGGCGGTGTGATCCTGACGCGGGTCTAGAGACGCTCGTGGAACAGGATCTGCTGCACGATCCCCGCACTCATCAGGTAGATCGAGGTCGCCATCAAGCCCAGCGTCACGGCCTGCGGTTGCGCAAAGTCGAGCCAGGCCGCCCAGGTCGCCAACCCGACCCAAGCCAGGGCGACCGGCAGCGTGATCGCGCGCCACCGCTGGGTGCGCACCGGATGGACAAATTTCACCCGCAAGAACATGGTCACCGACAGCACGATGACCAGCCCCAGGATCACCCAGAAATCTGGCCGCGTGGCAAAGATCACGACCGCGAACATGTTCCAGCAGCCCGGAAAGCCGGAAAAGGAATTGTCAGACGTTTTCATCCGCGTGTCCGCGAAGTAGAGCACGCTGGCAAAAGTGATCACGATGATCGCCAGCCACCCGGCCCAGCCCGGCAACAGGCCCGAATTGAACAGGGCAAAGGCCGGGATGAACACATAGGTCAGAAAGTCGATGATCAGATCCAGCAGCACGCCGTCGATGATTGGCGCCTTGGTTTTCACGTCGTATTTTCGCGCCATCGGGCCGTCGATGCCATCGACCACGAAGGCCACGACGAGCCACAGGAACATCAGGCTCCATTCCGCATCGACCGCGGCCAGCATGGCCAGCATGGAAAACACCACGCCGGTGGCGGTGAACATATGGACGAAATAGGCGCGGAAGGTCTCATGCATGGCGTCTTTTGACCCGATAAATCATTAGGGGCAACTGCAAGTTTCCGCCGAACGGCTGCAAAATGCAACAACCCCGGCTGGGGGACCGGGGTTGCGCGTCGGGAAAAGCGCGGTCGGGACCGGCCACACCCTGCTTGGGCCAAAACCGGACGCTGGTCTGGCCGTTGATCCGTCTCATGGCGGCGGACATCGGTTCAGAATAATCTGTGCCTAGTCGCGCGACGCGGCGCGGGGGTGGGCGCTCCGGTAGACTTCCATCAGGCGGGCAGTATCGACGCCGGTATAGATCTGCGTCGTCGACAGGCTGGCATGGCCAAGAAGCTCTTGAATGGCGCGCAGATCGCCCCCTGCCGACAACAGATGCGTTGCAAAAGAGTGGCGTAGCGCGTGCGGCGTCGCGGTCGCCGGCAGGCCCAGTTGCAGGCGCACGGTTTCCATCGCGCGAGTGATCAGCCGCGGGTTCAGCGGACCGCCCCGTTTGCCGCGAAACAGCGGCGCGTCGGGTTCCAGCGGCCAGGGGCACAGGCGCTGATAGGCCGCGACCGCCTCGGCGGCGGCGGGGATCACCGGCACCATGCGTTCCTTGTTTCCCTTGCCGATGATCCGCAGGCTGGCACCGGGTGTGGTCGCGGTGTCGGCATCGCGGCCGGTCAGCCCCAGCGCCTCGGAGATCCGCAACCCGCCACCATAGAGCAGCGTGACCACCGCCATGTCGCGCGCCCGGATCCAGGCCTCGGCGCGGTCGTGGCTGATGGTCTCGGTGACGGCGCGCGCGGCGGTTTCGTCCAGCGGGCGGGGCAGGGGGCGTTGATGGCGCGGGGCGCGCGCCGACAGGATCGCGGTCGCGTCAAACCCGTCCTCGCGGTCGGACAGCCAGCGCACGAACCCCTTGAGCGCCGACAACGCCCGTGCCAGAGATCGCGCCCCGCGCCCCTTGGCGCGCGCCTGCGCCATCCAGGCCCGCATGTCGCGGGTTTCCACGGCACGTAGCTGCGCGAGCCCCGCCGCGCCGCCGTGGTGATGCGCCAGAAAACTCAGGAACCCGGCGACATCGCCGCGATAGGCGTTCAACGTGTGCGGCGAGGCGTCATTCAGGGCGCCGAGGTGATCGAGCCAGTTCGACAACGCATCGCGCAACGCCGGGCTGATGGCCAGGCCCCCGCCGTCGCTGGCCGCGGTCATGCCAGCCAGCGGCGCAGCACGCGCTCGAACACGCCGGTAAAAAAGGCGATCAGATCGGTGCCTTGCCCGGGCTTGAACCGGTGCGGGTCTTCGGCCCCCATCGCCAGCATTCCCGGCAGACGGCCCTTGCCCAGGTCGAGGCGCATCAGCGCCTCGGAGCGCAGGTCGGCGCCCTCCTCGCCATAGGGGCCACTGGAGGGCGGAACACCCTGGCGCAGCACGATCGGGCGGGCGGGCGCGGGGCGTCCGGCGCTCATGTAGGATTCGACATAGCCGGGTGGCTTGATCCGCAGCACCGCGTCCAGCGGGCCCAGCCCCCCGCCCTGTCCGTCGGCGCTTTCCAGCACCAGTTGCAGGGTATCGACGCGCAGGATCTCGGCCACCTCGCTACCCAGCCGCAAAACGAAGGTTTCGAATTTCTCGGCATCGAGCAGCGCCAGCAGTGCGCGGTGGATCTGGTTTGTCGACGCAAGGTTTTCATAGGCGGCGGCGATCACCGCGCGGTGGGTTTCTTCCAGCCGGTCCAGCCGGGATTCCAGCCGTTCCATCGCCATGCCGCGCAAATCCACGACATTCCCGCCCATCGCCCGTTCCGAGGTCAGGACCAGCGCGCGCATCAGTTCTGAATCGTCAAGCACAAGGCCGGGGTCGGCCAATATGCGCCTGCGCCATTCGTCCTGGGTTCCGGTCTTTTCTGCCGGTCCGGTCACTGCCATATCTGCCCCGATCCTGGTGCTCTTGCGTCGATCCTACACCAGGTCAGAGGATTTTCTGACCGGTTTTTTCCCAGTCCTTCATGAACTGTGCCAGCCCGGCATCGGTCAACGGGTGCATCGCCAGCTTGCGGATCACCTCAGGCGGGGCGGTCATCACGTCCGACCCGGCCAGCGCGGCCTGCGTGACGTGGTTCACCGACCGGATCGAGGCTGACAGGATCTGCGTCTTGAAATCGAAGTTGTCATAGATCTGACGGATGTCGTGGATCAGGTCCATGCCGTCCAGGTCGATGTCGTCCAGCCGGCCGATGAACGGGCTGATGAAGGTGGCACCCGCCTTGGCCGCCAGCAGCGCCTGGTTGGCGCTGAAGCACAGCGTGACGTTGACCATCTTGCCCTCTCCGGTGAGCACCTTGCAGGCCTTCAGCCCGTCCCAGGTCAACGGCAGCTTGACAGCGATATTGCTGGCAATTTCGGCCAGGCGGCGACCCTCGGCGATCATCGCGTCGGCGTCGAGTGCGACCACCTCGGCAGAGACCGGGCCTTCGACGAACGAGCAGATCTCGCGCGTGACCTCGATGATGTCACGGCCCGATTTCAGGATCAGCGACGGGTTGGTGGTGACACCATCGACCATGCCCAGGTCGTGCAGGTCCCGGATCGCGGAGACATCGGCGGTATCGACAAAGAATTTCATGAGGCTCTCTTGCGGTTGCGGACGGCTTTCGCTCGCGTCATACCCTATCGCACCCTCACCGGAAAGGCCCTTTGCCCGCATGGATGTGCCGCCCGTCCAGTCGTTTGCACCCGGTTCTCCGCTGGCTGTCCTGACCACGCAGCCCCTGGATCGGTTGCTGGATTACCGCGCGCCCGAGGGTGGCGCGCAGACCGGCGACTTTGTCGAGGTGCCGCTGGGGCCGCGCAAGGTGCTGGGCGTTGTCTGGGGACCGGCGACCGGCGACTTCCCGGTGGCCAAGCTGCGCGCAGTGTTGCGCACCCTCGATGTGCCGCCGATGCGCGATGAGCTGCGCACCTTCCTGATGCGCGCCGCCGATTACACGCTGACCCCGCTG
>JAGRMK010000363.1 GCA_020441345.1 Paracoccaceae bacterium | reverse complement strand
GGCGTCGCGGTGGTGATCGCATCCCCTTCGCCGCTGACCGCCTATGCGGGCTTTGCGCTGATGGGGCTGGGCGGGTCGGTGGTGGTGCCGACGACGCTGGCCATCGTCGGGCGGCTGGCGGCACCGGGCGCGCGCAGCCGGTCCATCGCGCGCGCCACGATGCTCGGGTATATCGGCTATTTCATTGGCCCGCCGTTACTGGGCCTGATCGCCGATCTGGCGGGGCTGCGCGCCGGATTCGCGCTGATCGCGGCGGCCCTGCTGGCGGGTCTTGGGCTGGCGGCGATGCTGGCGCGGCGCGGTGCCTGAGCCTAGCGCAGCCGCCCCATGGAAAAGCGCGGGTGCAGGTCTTCGGCCTGCAACCAGGCCCTCAGCAGCCCGGCGTCGGGGTTGGCGGGGTCGGCGCCAAAACGCTCGGCCTCCAGCCCGCCGGTCACGAACACCGCGTCGATCCCCTCGGCCTNNNATATCGGTGCGCACGCCGTCGCCGATGGCCAGCACCGCGTCATTGTCGACGCTGAGCCCCAGCGCCGCCAATTGCCGGCGCGCATAGTCGTAGACCGGGGGATGCGGTTTGCCGAAAGACAGAACCTCGCCCCCCATTTCGGCGTAAAGCTCGGCCAGCGCGCCCGCGCAGAATATGCGCCGGTCGCCGAAATCGACCACCAGATCGGGGTTGGCGTTGAGCATTGTCAGCCCCTTGGTCTTGGCCATCAGGAACCGCGCGCGGTAATCATCGGGAGTGTCGGTGAATTCGTCGAACGGCCCGGTGCAGATGATCCCTTCGGCCTCGTCCAGCGGCACGCGCGCAATGGCGGGCTGATCGCGCAGCCAGTCGGGGATGATCGAGAACAGATCCTCGTCCTTGCCCGGCCCCAGGTGCCACAGCTTGCGCCCCGCCGCCCCCGACAGCATCGCCTCTTGCGTCGCGTCGCCCGAGGCGGCGATCACATCATAGGCGTCGGTCGGCAGGCCCATTGCATCAAGGCGCTTCTTCACCGCGTGACTGGTGCGCGGTGCATTGGTCAGCAGCACCACGGCGCCCCCCTTGCGGCGAAATGCCTGCAAGGCCGCGACCGCCTCGGGGAACAGCGCCTTGCCGTTGTGCAGACAGCCCCACAGGTCGCAGTAGAGCACGTCATAGGGGGCCGCGATCTCGTCAAGCGCGGAAATGATCTGGGTCATGATTTCTCTCCCTCGGGGCGTTGACGGCGGCAGGCGTGGGTCTATCCTGAGCCGTTGACAGACGCAATCAACGGACAGACACAAAGGACCCGGCATGCAACACCCCATCGACCCCGTGAAACTGGATCGCCTTGCCGAGGTGGCGGTGCGCACCGGGCTGAATCTGCAACCGGGTCAGGATCTGATCCTGACTGCCCCGGCAACCGCGCTGCCGCTGGTGCGCAAGATCGCCGAACACGCCTACAAGGCGGGCGCGGGGCTGGTGACGCCGATCCTGTCGGATGACGCGGTCACGCTGGCACGCTATCGCCACGGTCACGACGCGGGGTTCGACCACGCCGCCGGCTGGATGTTCGACGGCATGGCGCGGGCGTATGACGAGGGCGCGGCGCGGCTGGCAGTGACGGGCGGCGACCCGATGCTGTTGTCGAACGAAGACCCCGACAAGGTGGCGCGCGCCAACAAGGCGATGGCCATCGCCTATACCCCGGCGCGCGAACGCATCACGCGGTTCGCGACCAACTGGACCATCGTCGCCTGGCCCGACACGGCCTGGGCGCGCCTGGTGTCGCCCGACCTGCCCGAGGACGAGGCCGTGCATGTGCTGGCCGAGGCGATCTTTGCCGCCAGCCGGGTGACGGACGCCGACGCGGTGGGCAACTGGGCGGCGCATAACCGCGAACTGGGCAAACGCTCGGCCTGGTTGAACGGGCAGAATTTCGCGGCGCTCCGGTTCACCGGGCCGGGCACCGATCTACGCGTCGGGCTGGCCGAGGGGCACGCCTGGCTGGGTGGCGCGACCGAATCGCAAAACGGCATCCTGTGCAACCCGAACATCCCCAGCGAAGAGGTGTTCACGACACCCCACCGGCTGAAGGTGGACGGGACCGTTTGCGCCACCAAGCCCCTGTCGCATCAGGGCACGCTGATCCGGGATATTTCTGTCCGCTTCGAGAACGGCGCGATCACCGAGGCCCGCGCGAGCAGCGGTGAGGCGGTGCTGAAAAAGGTGCTGGATACCGATTCGGGCGCGCGGCGTCTGGGTGAGGTGGCGCTGGTGCCCCATGCCTCGCCGATCTCGCAATCGGGGCTGTTGTTCTACAACACGCTGTTCGACGAGAACGCCGCCAGCCATATTGCTCTGGGCCAGTGCTATGCGACCTGTTTCCATGGCGGCGAGGCGATGGACGCCGACGAGATCGCGCGTCGGGGCGGCAACGACAGCGCCATTCACATCGACTGGATGATCGGTTCGGGACAGATCGACGTGGACGGTATCACCCAGGATGGCACAACCGTACCGGTGATGCGCCAGGGCGCCTGGTGCTGAGCCTCTTCTGACCGGGACCACTCACGGCCGGGCGGTCAGACGTTTTCCGCCCGGCCAGGCGGTGCCCCGAATCGGCACCGTCAGGATCATCAGGCACCCGACCACCAGCCCGACCCCCACCCAGCCCGGAACCGGCAGGCGTTCGCCGACGACGACCACCGCGAGAACGGCGGCGACGACGGGTTCCAGCAGGGTCAGGGTCGTCGCCATGCTGGCCGTGACCCGCGCCAGCCCGTAGCCAAAACACAGATACCCCAGGAACATCGGCACTGCAGCCATGTAGACCCCCACCGCCGCGTTGTTCCAGGACGCCAGGAACGGGCCGCCGGTGACGACCAGAACCGGCATCAACAGCACGCCGCCCAGGCCAAAGGTCGCGCCCATCGCCACCGCAGAGCGGATCCCGCGCAGCATCATCCCCCGCGCCGTCCAGGAATAAAGCGCATAGGTCAGCCCCCCGACCAGCCCCAGCGCCACGCCCAGCGGCACGCGATCGCCGCCGACCACCACGCCATGCGACGCGCTTTCCGCCAGGCAGAGCAGCGCCATGCCGATCAGCCCGACCATCGCGCCCAGCGCCCAGCGCCAGGTCAGCCGCGTCTTGTCCAGCGCGTATTCGATCAGCGCCGACAAGAGCGGCGCCGACCCGATGGTGACAACCGTGCCGATCGTTACCCCGGCCAGCCGCATCGAGCCGTAAAAGGCCAGCGGATAGATCGCCACCGCCAGCGCACCGATGATTAGCCGCCAACGCTGCGCCCACAGGGCGCCGCGGGCGCAGGCGATGCCGCGAGCCGCCAGCAGCGCCTGCGCCAGGCCGCCGATGCCCATCGCCGCCGCACCGATCGCCGCCGCGCCGACCTCGGGCGCAAAGGTCGCGGCCGTGCCGGTCGTGCCCCAGACGAAGGCGGCAAAGAGGATCGCGGCGAGTCCGCCGGCATACCCGTTGGCCACGTCACAGCGCCCTGAGCAGATCGCGGGCCATGGCGCGTGCCGCGATGACCCGGGCGCTGGTCCCTTCCAGACCCGCGCGCACCATCGCCCCTTCCAGCAGAAACGCAAGCTGCGCGGCGAGCGGCGCCACCCGGTCGGGTTCATCGGGCAGCAACCGGGCCAGATGCTGCGCGATCAGCGATTCGACCTCTTCCTTGTGCCGTCGGACCGCGTCGCGCCCCGGTGCGCCGGCCTCCAGCTCGGCCGCCGCGTTCAGCAACCCGCAACCGCGAAACCCGCGCTCATAGTCGTGTTCGGCGTGATCCTGATAGGCGTCGAACACCGCCAGCACCCCCTCGGCAGGATCCCGCCCCCCGGCCAGCCGCGCGCTATAGAGCGCCAGCCATTCGGCGTGCCGGGCCTCAAGATACTGGTTCACCAGATCCGCCTTCGAGGCGAAGTTGTTATACAGGCTCTTTTTCGCCACGCCCGCACGCGCGACGATGGCATCGATGCCGGTCCCGCCGATACCGTGATCGTAGAACAGGCTTTGCGCCGCCCCCAAAAGGCGGTCACGGGCGCTGGGCCGGGGCGTGGTCTCGGGTTCGGTCATGACTCACCTCAAGAAATAGGTAGACCGGTATACCGATACCGGCACCCTTTCAAGCTGTTTATCGCCGCCTGCCCGGCACCGTCCCAGGCGGCGATCCGGTGCCGGCTCGGGTCCGATACCCCAAGCAGGTGCCACACTGAGGCCACTCCGAAACTGCGCATTCCGCTGCGACACTTTGGGGGAAACGCCCTGTCATCGCGGCAAGGCGCCCCCTAGTATCGTTCCGATCTGACAGGGGCCGGGTTTACCGAACCGGCACGCCGACATTGAGACGACAAGGGGCACGCGATGGACTTGGAACTGGCAATGCAGGACCGCCGCTCGATACGCGGCTTCACCGATCAGGCCGTGCCGCGCGCGCTGCTGGAAGAGATCATAGCGTTGGCCAACCGCGCGCCCTCGTCGATGAACACACAACCCTGGCACCTGCATGTGCTGACGGGTGACCCCCTGGAGCGTGTGCGCCGGGGCAATACCGAACGCATGTTGAATGGCACCCCCCCGACTCGCGACATCGAGGATTACGCAGCCTATGAAGGCGCGCACCGCGCCCGCCAGATCGAAATCGCGGTGCAGCTTTTCGAAGCCATGGGCATCGAGCGCCACGACAAGGAGCGCCGCCAGGACTGGGTGATGCGCGGCTTTCGCCAGTTCGACGCGCCCGTATCGATCGTCGTCTGCTTCGACCGTGCCCTGTTGGGCAATACCATCGCGCATTTCGACACCGGCGCGATGACCTATGGACTGGTTCTTGCGGCCTGGGCCAAGGGGCTGGGGGCGGTGATCAATGGTCAAGGCATCATGCAGAGCCCGGTCGTGCGCGAGGTGGCACAGATCCCCGAGGATCAGGTCATTCTGACCTGTGTCGCCCTGGGCTGGCCAGACGACGGATTCGTCGCGAATTCCGTGGTCTCGCGCCGCCGCCCTCTCGAAAACACCACGCGATTTCTTGGGTTCGACGACTGACACCCCCCTTTCACCCGCCATTCCCCCAACCCGAACTGGATACACCCCATGACGCAATCGAGCACCGTGAACCGCATGTTCGTCCTTGCCGAACGCCCGGTGGGCGAACCCACTGACAAGACCCTGCGCCTTGAAACCGGCGCCGTACCGACCGCCGGCAAGGGCCAGATGCTGTTGCGCAACGAATTTCTGTCTCTGGACCCTTACATGCGTGGCCGCATGAGCGATGCGCCGTCCTATGCCGCACCGGTCGAGATCGGCGGCGTGATGGTGGGCGGCACGGTTGCGCAGGTCGTCACGTCGGATCTGGACCGGTTCCAGCCCGGTGACTGGGTCGTCGCCTTCGGCGGCTGGCAGGATTACGTGGTGTCCGACGGCACCGGCGTGATCAACATGGGCAAGACCCCGGTGAACCCGTCCTGGGCCCTCGGTGTGATGGGCATGCCGGGTTTGACCGCCTGGGCCGGGCTGACGCAGATCGGCGCGCCCAAACCGGGCGAAACGCTGGTCGTCGCGGCGGCCAGCGGGCCGGTGGGCGCGACGGTCGGGCAGATCGGCAAGATCCTGGGTGTGCGCGTGGTCGGCATCGCCGGCGGGCCCGCGAAATGCGCGCATGTGGTCGAGACCCTGGGGTTCGACGCCTGCATCGACTACAAGGCGGACGGCTTTCGCGAGGCCCTCAAGGCGGCGGTGCCCGAGGGCATCGACATATATTTCGAGAACGTCGGAGGCGCGGTGTTTGACGCGGTGCTGCCCCGCCTGAATCCCTGTGCGCGGATCCCGGTCTGCGGCCTGATCTCGCAATACAATGCAACCGCGCTGCCCGACGGGCCGGACCGGCTGAGCATGCTGATGGGCCAGATCCTGCGCAAGCGGATGACGATGCGCGGCTTCATCGTGTTCGACGATTTCGGCCACCTCTATCCGCAATTCGCGAAGCAGATGGGCGACTGGGTGAAAACCGGCAAGATCCTCTATCGTGAGGAACGAATCGAGGGGTTGGAGCAGGCGCCGGCGGCCTTCATCGGGCTGTTGCGCGGCGAAGCCTTTGGCAAGCGCGTCATCCATCTGACCGCCTGAGCGCAGACCGCGACGGGGCCGGCACGGCACAACATGAGCACCAAGCCACCGGGCCGCTGCGACGCCGTAGCGGCGACGCCCCCGGTGGCAAACCGGC
>JAGRMK010000362.1 GCA_020441345.1 Paracoccaceae bacterium | reverse complement strand
TGGTGGAGCCAAGGGGAGTCGAACCCCTGACCTCTTGAATGCCATTCAAGCGCTCTCCCAACTGAGCTATGGCCCCACCGAGGTGCCGCCGTTTCCGGCTGCGACTGCGGTTTAGGGTTTCGTGCGGGGGAGATCAAGCGAAAAATTTCCGCGTCCGGCAGTTCTTTGCGGCGCCGCGGACTCTACACCGGAACGGGATGCGCAATGAAAACGGCGAGCCCCCAGAAGGGCCCGCCGTTTTCGACTGCAACACAGAGGTCAGCGCGGATCAGCTGTCGTCGTCGTCGCCCGCGACATCGCCGAGTTCATCGAGCGAGACCGTATCGTCGTCTTCGTCCTCCAGCAGATCGTCGTCGGTTTCCACCGTCACGTCATCATCGTCCAGCAAGACATCATCGGTATCGATGACCTCTTTCGCCTTGGGCTTGGCCTTTGCGGCCTCGCTTGCGCTGGACGTGCTGCCCTTGCGGCCGGGAACGTCGATCGGAACGACTTCGCCGGTATAAGGGCTGATCACAGGAGATTTGTTCAGGTCATAAAAACGCTTGCCGGTCGTCGGGCAAAGTCGCTTCACACCCCATTCATCCTTGGGCATGCAGGTCCCTTTCCTAGCTTTGGATCGACGCGCGTTGCCATATGTAGAACGGGTTGTCAAAGCCTTTGTATCGGTGTTTGTGTGGCACAGCAGGGCCCGGCTGGCCCAAAGGACGCCGATGACATTGGAACCAGAGGTTATCCTTCTGCCCGGCGACCCGCCCCTGGCGGTGCGGTGGCGGCGCTCGGCGCGGGCGCGGCGACTGTCGCTCAAGGTGTCGCGGCTGGACGGCGCGGTGACGCTCACCCTGCCGACTCGGACAACCCGGCGTATGGCCATGGCCTTCTTGCAAGACCGCGCTGAATGGTTGCGGCGCGCGATGGACGGAATCGACGGCCCCGAGGAGGTTGCCGCGGGTTCCACGATTCCGGTCGAAGGCCGGATGCTGGTTCTATCACCGCAAGCGGTGCGTGTGGCCAGGATCGACGGCACCCAACTGATCGTGCCCCGGACCCGCCCGGAAGCCGGGGCACTGGCCTTTCTCAAGCTGCTGGCCCGCGACAGGCTGGCGGAACGGGTCGCGGTACACGCGCGGGCGCTAGGCCGGACGCCCGGCAAGCTGACGCTGCGCGACACGCGTTCGCGCTGGGGGTCGTGCACCCATGCCGGGGATCTGATGTTCAGTTGGCGGCTGATCCTGGCGCCACCGCGCATTCTCGATTACGTCGCGGCTCATGAAGTGGCGCACCTGGCACAGATGAACCACTCGCCCGCCTTCTGGGCCGAGGTCGCGCGGCTGTTCCCAGGCCATGCAGAGGCGCGGCGCTGGCTGAAGACGCAGGGCGCGGCCTTGCATCGGTATCGTTTTGACGGCGCTTGACGGCGGGCCGATCCGTGATCACAAAAGACCATGCACCGCACCTTGCGCCCCCTGTCCGCCGACCCGTCGACCCTGTCCGCGCATGACCGGGTTTACCGCACACTGCGGTCACGCGTCATGCACGGCGAAATGGCCCCCGGTCAGGCCCTGACTCTGCGCGGGATCGGGCGCGATTTCGATGTCAGCATGACCCCCGCGCGCGAGGCGGTGCAGCGGCTGGTAGCAGAAGGCGCTCTGACCATGTCCGCCTCGGGGCGGGTTTCGACGCCCGAACTGTCGAACGACCGGATCGAGGAACTGGCGTCTATCCGCGCGCTGCTGGAGCCCGAACTGGGCAGCCGCGCGATGCCGCGCGCGCATTCTGCGCTGATCGACCGGATGGAAGCGATCAACGCGACCAACACCGATGCCGTTTTGCGCGGCGATGCGGTGACATATGTGCGCACGAATCTGGAATTTCACCGCACTCTCTATTTGCGGGCGCAATCTCCGGCGATGCTGGCGATGGTCGAAACCCTGTGGCTGCAACTGGGCCCGACGATGCGCGCGCTCTATTCGCGGCTGCGGCGCAATACCCCGCCGCCGCATCATCGCATGATCCTGGCGGCGCTTCAGGCCGGCGACGAACCCGGACTGCGGCTGGCGCTGCGCACCGATGTGACGCAGGGCCTGCGGCATCTGGTGCAATAGCCTGAAACGACAACGCAGCCCCGAAAACCCGCGTTGTCAGCACCGCGGCGCGGAGATCAGCCGCGATACTCGTTCGCCGGACCGCTGACATAGCGCAAGCCGCGCGGCCCCCAGCGACGCCAGCCCAGAAGCTGGGACACGGTGACAAAGTCGAATCCGCGCGCGGCGATGCCTTCGATCGCGGCCGGAATGGCGCGGACCGTCGGACCGTGGATGTCATGCGCCAGAATCACCGCCCCGGCGCGCGCGCCGCGCACCATGCGGTCGGCGACAATCGACGATCCCGGTCGACGCCAGTCCTGCGTGTCCACCGACCACATGATCGTCGGAATGCTGCGCTGATCGGCAAGCATGTGGCTCTGACGCCCGGTAATCGCGCCATAGGGCGGACGCATCGTCACCGGCAGCGCGCCGACCGTGCGCCAGACGATTTCCTGCGTGCGGTCGATTTCGCTGAGAACCGACGGATTGCCCAGCCGGCTCAGGGTTGGATGCGTCCAGGTATGATTGCCGACCTCGTGGCCTTCGGCCACGATGCGATGCAGGATCTCGGGATAGCGGCGCACCATCTGGCCGATCACGTAGAACGTGGCCTTTGCGTTGTAGCGCGCCAGGATATCCAGCAGCATCGGCGTATGTGTTGGATGCGGGCCATCGTCAAAGGTCAGCGCCACCGCCGGCCGGTTGGTGCGGACTTCGGTCAAGGACACGACATCATGCGAATGCGTCAGACGCGGAACTGGCGGCATCGGCACGGCCGGCACCGTCTGAGCGTCTGCTCTGGACGAAATACTCAGGCTCGCGGTGCCCCCCAGGCACAGCGCTCCCAGCCCGGACAGCAGCGTCCGGCGGTCAAAATCTGTCACACCCGTCCCCCGACATGTGTGTTGGCAACTGCATTGACTCGTAGAAGGGGTGCCGAGGGGGGGAAAGGCAATTCTTGCCTGACCGTTAATGCACCTTGTTGGGTGCGGCCCAATAACCACAACCGCTTGCGTTTTGGGGCCAGGATGCATCGTGAAGTGTTGCGCTATCGCAACCGTCCACCCAGGGTTGTTTTGGCAAAATCCCGCCGATCCGGCGACGGCAGCGCTGCGGCCCTCCAAAAGGCCGAATCATGCACCTAAAGCTTGTCGCGCAGCGAAAACCACAGCATCGCCGCGACCAGCAGCGGCCAGCGCAGGCTGGCACCGCCCGGAAAGGCCGGGGTTGGCACCTGCGCCATCAGATCAAAGCGCTCTGCCTGCCCGCCGATCGCCTCGGCCAGCAGCTTGCCGCCCAGCGTCGCCATCGCCACCCCATGCCCCGAATACCCCGAAGCCGACAGCACATTGCCCGAAAGCCGCGCGAAATGCGGCATCCTGTTCAGGCTGATACCCAGCGTTCCGCCCCAGGCATGGGTGATCTCGATTCCCTTGAGTTGGGGAAAGTGCTGCTCCAACGGGCGGCGGACCTTGGCGGCGATATCCTTTGGAAAGCGATAGCCATAGGATTCCGTGCCGCCGAACAGCAACCGGTTGTCAGGTGAAAAGCGGAAGTAGTTCACCACGAACTTGGTATCGGCGACGGCGTGGTTGCCGCGTATGATCCCGTCACGTTCGGCGTCGGACATTGGCCGCGTCGCGACGACGAAATTGTTGATCGGCATGACCCGCGCCGCGACCGTCGGCTCCAGTCGCCCCAGATACCCGTTGCAGCCCAACGCCACGAAACGCGCGGTGATCCGGGCCGAATCGGTTTCAACGCGCGCCGGATCGGCCTTTGTGAGGGCGGCGACACGCGACCCCTCGAAGATCCGCACGCCCGCCGCTTGCGCCGCACGCGCCAACCCAAAGGCATAGCGCAGAGGGTCCAGGTGCCCGGCGCCCATGTCGATATCCCCGCCATGATAGAGCGGCGAGCCGACGAGCTCGCGCATCTGCCCGCGATCCAGCGGGCGGATCTTGTCATAGCCATAGTCGCGCGCCAGTTTCTCGGCATAGGCATGGGCTTCGGGCACGTAGCGGGGTTTGTGCGCGGCGTGGATGATGCCGTCGGCAAAGCCCGCATCGGGCGCGTGGCGCTGCGCCAGATCACGGGTCAGCGCGACCGAGTCGAGCGCCAGATCCCATAATGCCCGCGCGACGGTTTTGCCCACCATCTCTTCCAGTGCGTCCTGATCCAGCCGTTGACCCGTGCCGACCTGCCCGCCATTGCGGCCAGAGGCACCAAAACCGACGCGCTGCGCCTCCAGCAGGATCACGTCATAGCCGCGTTCCGCCAGATGCAGCGCCGCAGAGAGCCCGGTGAACCCGCCGCCAACGACGCAGACATCGCAGGACAGATCGCCCTGCGCCGTCGGAAACCGTGGCAGGGGCGTCGCGTCTTGCGCGTAGAACGACGCCGGGTAGGCGCCGTTCCGGTCATTGACGGTCAGCAGGTCCATCAGGCGCCTTTCAGCAGCCCTTCGGACTTGAGCTGTGCATGGCCTTCGTCCAGCGCCTTGGTTGCGCGCGCGATGAGTTCGTCGATCTGATCGGGCGTGATGACCAGCGGCGGAGCAATGATCATCCGGTCGCCGACATGACGCATGATCACGTTGTTCGCGAAACACCGTTCGCGCACGATATAACCGGCGGTGCCCTCGGGCGCGGCAAAGGCCTTGCCGCTGCCCTCGGGCTTCAAGGCCATCGACCCCATCAGCCCGACAAGGCTGGTCTCGCCAACCAGCGGGTGCTCGGCCAGCGCGTGCCAGCGTTTCGCCAGATGTGGATGGGCGACATCGCGGACGTGCTCGATCACCTTTTCCTCTTCGACGATGCGCAGGTTCTCCAGCGCCACCGCCGCCGAGACCGGATGCCCGGAATAGGTGTAGCCGTGGTTGAACTCATCCGCCCCGATGGTTGCCGCAACTTCGTCGCAGACAACCGAGCCCCCGATCGGCGCATAGCCTGACGACAGGCCCTTGGCGATGGTCATGATGTGCGGGCGAATGCCCATCGTCTGACTGCCGAACCAGTTGCCCGTGCGACCGAACCCGGTGATCACCTCGTCGGCGATCAACAAGATGCCATACTGGTCGCAGATGCGCTGGATTTCGGGCCAATAGGTGCTGGGCGGAACGATCACGCCGCCCGCGCCCTGGATCGGCTCGCCGATGAAGGCCGCGACGCGGTCAACGCCCAGTTCAAGGATCTTGTCCTCAAGCTGGCGGGCGCGGGCCAGACCGAATTCCTCGGGCGTCATGTCGCCGCCCTCCATGTACCAATAGGGCTGGTCGATATGGACGATGTCGGGGATCGGCATTCCGCCCTGCGCGTGCATCCCCGCCATGCCGCCCAAGCTGCCGCTGCCCATCGACGACCCGTGATAGCCGTTCTTGCGGCTGATGATCACCGACTTTTCCGGCTTGCCCTTAAGCGCCCAGTAGTGGCGCACCATGCGGATATTGGTGTCGTTCGCTTCGGATCCCGAGCAGGAAAAGAACACGTGGTTCAAATCGCCGGGTGCCAGTTCGGCGATGCGCGCGGCCAGGGCGATAGCGGGCACATGGCTGGTCTGGAAGAACGTGTTGTAAAACGGTAGTTCCATCATCTGTCGCGCCGCGACATCGGCCATTTCCTGCCGCCCGTAGCCGATGTTCACGCACCAAAGCCCGGCCATGCCATCGATGATCTGATGCCCCTCGCTGTCGGTCAGGGTGACACCGTCGGCGCGGGTGATGATCCGCGCGCCTTTCTTGGCGAGGTCGTCATTGGTGGTGAACG
>JAGRMK010000361.1 GCA_020441345.1 Paracoccaceae bacterium | reverse complement strand
CGTCCTGCGGGTGGAACAGCGCGCCTTTCAGATCCTCGGTGCGGATCAGCGGCCACCGCTCCTTGATCTGCGCAGGCGTCAGGAATTCGTGATAAACACCCGCCGTTTCCGCGACCGACGAATAGAGCATGTATTCGTCCATCCGCGCGTCGGTCTGCGCCATCCGCAGGTTGCCAACCACCGCGAAGCCCGCGTTCAGACCTGTCTCGGCTTCGAGTTGCTTGTAGAAATCGACCGAATACTTGTGAATATGCGTGGTAGCGTAGCTCATGTTGAACAGCGGCAACAGCCCCGCCGCGTGCCAGGTCGACCCCGAGGTCAGTTCGTCGCGCTCGACCAGCATCGTGTCCCAGCCCGCCTTGGCCAGATGATAGGCAATGCCGGTGCCGACCGCGCCACCACCGACGACAAGGGCTTTCACATGGGTTTTCATCGCGCCGCGCTCCGCTGCAGGAAATTTGCCCTGTCTTCGCAGCAATTCCGGCGGGGCGGTCAAATACACCCGACCGAAGAGCGCGCGAAAACGACCCGCGGCGGGCCAAGGCGACCGCCGCGGGTCATTCCAGAGGCATCAGTTGCGGCCAAAATCCAGCCGGTTGACCTGCCCGTCGTCATTGCGGTCGATCTCGGCGAACAACCGGGGCGCGGCTGCGGCGAATTCGGCCGCCGTGATCAGCCCGTCGCCATCGGCGTCGTTGTAAGCCAGGGTCATCGCCGCGTGAATGCGCGGCCCGGGGCCGTTCCTGCCGTGCCCTTCGCGGTTGTTTTCTTCCTGTCCGGCGATGGTCTGCGCCATGTTGGCTTGTTCCGCGGCATCGATGGTGGCGTCGCCGTTCAGGTCGAACATGTCGAAAATCTCGGCCCGGCGCGCGGATACGTCCGCAAGCGTCACCGCCCCGTCCTCGTTCATGTCCCATTCCTCGAAGAAATGCGCGGCCTGCGCACCGCCGCCGCCGCCGCCGCCGCCCCCTTGCCCGTGGCTGCTGGCCATAGCCGCCCCGGCAAACGCGGTGAGGCTCAGGGCGGCAATGATCGAGAGGCGCTTCATGTACTCATATCCTTATCCATGATTGTGTTTCTAATACGGATTTCGCACCGCGATCCGTCGCGGGTTCTACCGGGCGCTCGCGAAATCCATCCCCTGTTGCCGTTGCGCTACGCTGCCGGGCGCGCGCCGTCTGCGGCCCGCCGCCAAAGCCACACCGCAATCGCCAGCCAGAACCCCAACCGCAGGGCCATCGCCCCGACCGTGCGCCCCTCATAGGCGCCTCCGGTGGCGATATGCGCCGCGAGCCCCATCGCGGCAATCGCCAGCGCCAGCGCCAGACCGGTCGCCAGTGCCCGGGCATGGCGACCGCCCCGGAAAATGCAGAGCCCGGCCAGCACATAGACGACGCTGCTCAGCGTGTTGAACCACAAGATGCCGTGCACAACCTCCCCGGCCATGGCGCTGATCGCCTCGCCCCCGAACAGCACGGATGACCCCGAGATCAGGGTCAGCACCCCGAACCCGATAGCGACCGCGCCGATAACCCGCTGCACATTCTGGCCCATGAGCACGCTCCTGTTGTGTCGTTTCAGCCTAGCAGGGTTTTCGCAGGCCAAGGACGCGGTTGATCGTCACACACCTGCCCGCATTGCCCCGCCCTCTGCCAGACGATACGACACGCGAAACGCCACAGGGAAAGCCACATCATGCAGGTCCACGGCACGATCGACGACATCTGCGGCGCAGTTGCCGGGTTCCGCGCCGGGGGCGAGACGGTCGCTTTGGTGCAAACCGGCGGCGCTCTGCACGCCGGACACGCGGCGCTGATTGCGCAGGCGAAAAAAGAGGTGGCGCGGGTCATCGCCACGGTGCCTGGCCCGCCCGCGCCCCCTGACCTGACCCTGATGCGAAACTCAGGGGTCGATGTGGTGTTCACCCCCGACCCGGCCGGGTTCGGCCCAGACGGTGCGCAAACCATCGTCGAGCCTGCTGAGTTCAGTCGCATCCTCTATGGCAAACTGCGTCCCGGTCACTATCGCACGGTGGCGACGGTGACGGCACGGATGTTCAACGTTTTTCAACCCGATGTCGCTTGCTATGGCGAAACGGATTACCAGCGGCTTTGTGTAATACGGCAGATGGTGCGCGACCTCGGATTTCCGGTTCGCATCGTCAGCATGCCAACCCTGCGCGACGGTGACGGGCTGGCGATCTCGGCGCGCAATGCCCGTCTGACGCTCGAAGACCGCGCCGCCGCCGCCGTTATGCCGCGCGCGCTGGCGCAGGCCGAAGAGATGGCGCGCACCGGGATCACCGTGTCGCGGCTGCGCGCCTGGGTCGCGGCACATATCCAGGCCGAGCCGCGCGCCGATCTGCACCTGGCCGATATTCGCGATGCCCTGACCCTTGCCAGCCTGTCCGGCCCGGTGATCGCCCCGGCGGTGATCCTGCTGGCGGTCCGGTTCGGCGGCGTGTTACTGATCGACCAGCGCGTTCTGGTGCCGTAGCGCTATTTCGGCGGCAAGCCCCCGACAAACGCCTTGGCCAGATCCAGCAACACCGCGCGGCGGCCGTCATCGTCCATGGCCTCGTCATTGACATCGACGAAGCCTTTCATCGGGCGGCCGGTAAAGTCCATCGGGCGCGCGCCCTCGACGCCCAACGCCGCCTCGACCCGGTCGGGGCCCACGCGAAACATGCCGCCGCCCTTGTGGACACCACACAGCATGTTGCCATCCAACATGAAGCACAACCCGCCGAACATCCGTTTTTCCACGATGCCCGGCGTATCCGCCAGGGCCTCGCGCAGGATTTCGGCCAGCCCCTCGTCATAGGCCATGGATGCGCCTTTCGGGTCGCGAGGGGCGCGCGACCGGCACGCGCCCCGCCCGGTCACAGAGTTATGCGATACAAGGCGAAACCGTTCTCGCCATCGCCCGCCGGTTCGATGTTGATCCCGCGTCCCTGAATGTCACCCAGGTACTGCACGCCCGCCGGCCCGGTTTCGAACAACACAGAGGTATCGGCCACCGGCGCAAAGCCCCAGTTGCCATCAGCCGCCGGTGAAATCGTGCCATTCGCCACGATATAGCGCACGATGATGTCGCGGTTGGTGTCGGGCGCGCGAAACACGATGGTCGAGCCATCGGCGCCCGGAAAATGCCCGCCCCCCGAAGCGCGGTAATTGTTCGTCGCGACGATGAACTCGGCCTCGGGGTCGATCGGCGCGCCATTGAACATCAGGTCCACGATACGGTGCGCATCGGGGTTCACCACCACGCCGTCGTTGTCGTACCGTGACGGCTGGGTCAGGTCGATCGCGTAGGTCACGCCATCCATCACGTCGAAATTGTAGGATGGGAAGGACGGGTTCAGCAGCAGCTGATCCGCGCCGCCGGGGGTGATCTGGTTGAACATCCCGGCCGAGCGTTCCAGCCACTCGCGCACCTGCGCGCCGGTGATCCGCACCGCCATCAGCGTGTTGGGATAGAGATAAAGGTCGGCCACATTGCGGATCGCCACGGGACCGGCGGGAACGTCCGTGAAATACTCCGGCCCGCCGCGTCCACCGGCCTTGAACGGCGCGGCGGCCGAGAGAACCGGCAATCCTTCGTGCTCGGTGCCTTGCAGGATGGAGCGCACGTAATCGCCCTGCGCGTCGCTGACGATCTGCACCGACGGGTCATCGGCCACCAGCGCGAAATAGGAATAAAGCGGGACGGCGGTTTGCCCGACCTCGGCGCGCACGTAGTCCAGCGTATCCTGATGGGCCTGCGCGGTGGCGGCGACGATGGGTGCGTAATCCGCGACCAGCGCGGTGATCGAGCGGTCCTCGTTGCGCTGATAGATCGAGCGCGTCGAGCTTTCCGAGGTATCGATGCGCCAGCCATTACCGTCACGGGTCAGCATCAGGTCCAGAATGCCCAGATGCGATCCCCAGAACCCGGCCATGACAGCTGGCTTGCCCATCAGCGTGCCGCGTTCGGCGTCGATGCCTTCGCCCTCGAAGCTGGAGGACGGAAAGACCTGGTGCTGGTGGCCACAGACGACGCAATCGATCCCGTCCACCCCCGCCAGATACAACGAGGCGTTTTCCATCATCGGCTCATAGGGCGCGGTGGAGATGCCCGAGTGCGAGAGGGCGATCACGATGTCTGCGCCCTCTTCGCGCATCTGTGGCACCCAGGCTTCGGCGGCCTCGACGATGCCGCGCACGGCAAAGCGCCCGTGCAGATGCGCGCGGTCCCATTGCATGATCTGCGGCGGCAGGAAGCCGATGATGCCGATCTTGATCGGGTGTTCTTCGCCCGCGCCGTCGGTCACCATCCGATCCAGGATCACATAGGGCGGCAAGTGCAGCGCGTCTTCGCGCGGGGTTGCGCCCAGACTGCGCGCGAAATTGGCGCAGACCAGCGGAAAGTCGGCGCGCGCGTTCACCAGATCCATGAACCCGACGCCATAGTTGAACTCATGGTTGCCCAGCGTGCCCGCGTCATAGCCCAGCGTGTTCATCGCGGCCATGACGGGGTGGAGATCGCCCTCGTGCATACCGCGCGAATAGGCCATGAAATCGCCCATCGGGTTGCCCTGGAAATAGTCGCCGTTGTCGACGGTCAGGGTGTTCGTGGCCTCGGCCCGGATCTCGGTGACGATCGACGCGGTGCGCGACAGGCCCATCGTGTCATTGGCGCGGTCGCCGTAATAATCATAGGCCTGCACATGACAATGCAGGTCGGTGGTGGTCAGGATCCGCAGATGGGCCTGCCCGGCGCTGGCACGCGCGGAAAACGGGTGGATCATTACCAGCCCGGCGGCGGCGGTCGAGGACAGCAGGAAGGAACGGCGTGTCAAGCGGGTCATGGATCACCTTGTGCTGAAGGTGGCGCCGGGTTTGGCGCCCAAGCTATCGGGCAATGGTGGCGGAAGGCAGAGATTCGAGCAAGAGCCTTGACCCGGAACTGGCGTGCCCCCGCTCACCAATCGCTGCGACAGGTTGAACCGACCCGGCATGACATGGGGATGACAAGACGCAGGATCGGCACAACCGACCACCCTCCGGCACAACGCCGAGGGTTCGGGGTTCCGCTCTCCGTCACGCCGTGCCGAAGCCAGGGCGCAACGGGGTCAATGCGCCAGGAAGATCGCGCGCTTGGCGTTTTCCAGCACGTTGCGGGTCGCACCACCCAGAATCGCCTCGCGCAGCCGCGAATGGCCATAGGCCCCCATGACCAGAACGCTGGCGTCGATGTCTTCCATGTGCCGCATCAGCACATCGGACACACGCGGCAGGGTCTTGGCCAGCACCGACACTTCGCAGCGCACGCCGTGACGCGCCAGCATTTGTGTCAGCAGCCCGCCCGGATCCGATCGTTCGGGGCTGTGCACCGGCGGATTGACCACCACGACGGAAACCTGCTCTGCGGCCTGCAACAGCGGCAATGAGCGGCGCACCGCGGACAGGGCCTCATTCGACTGGTTCCAGGCGACGACGATGCGTTTGCCGAAATCCTCTGGCAATTTACCCTTGGGCAACACCAGGATGGCGGATTGCCCTTCGAACAGCGCGGCTTCGATGACCGCTTCCTGTGTCGGCAGGGTGTCGGTGCCGTATGGCGACGACTGGATCACCAGATCGCAGAACCGCGACCGCAGCCCGACCAGGGCCGGCAGGCCGCCGAACTGGACCACCGCCGATTCCGCGCCCCAGCGCAGACCCTGCCCCTCCAGCATTCGGCGCGCACCGGCCTCGAGCCCCTCGGCTTCGGTTTGCGCGCGTTCCAGCGTCTCCTGCAACAGGATCGGCGACGCGCCCATGTAGAAACCGCCCGCCGGTGTCATGTCGACCCCCAGCAGGCAGGCGTTCAGATGCGATTCGTGAACCTTTGCGAACTTGATCGCTGCGGGCAGCGTTGCCGACATCTCTGCCTCGCTGCCAAGAAAGGTGATAATTGATTTGTAATCCATGCGCTCTCTCCAGAGGGGCCCTCCCGAAGGCCCCTGATCGGTGCATCCTGCCGCACAGAAATGCGGCAGACCTTGATTTCCATCAAGCGAAGGCCCCCAAGTGATCAAGTGAACTTGACCTGAATCAAGGTTTGTAGCCATCCACACAGCCATAACGGCAACGGTGTGACAGGCCCGACTCCGCTTTGAGTCGGGGGAACGCTAATAAATCGAACGAAGGGACGCAAACAATGTGGGATTACGTCAAGCTGATCGTGCTTGCCGCAGTCGCGGTGATCGCCGCGTATGCGGCATCACACGCGCGCGATCTCGCCTACCTGGTTCACATGATCGTTTTCATGTTGGCCGCGGCAGGATTTTTTCTATGGCAAATCCGCCATATGGGTGAGGCTGCTCACAATCAAAGAGAATACATGGACGGCGTGGTCCGCTATGGCGTGATCGCAACCGCCGGCTGGGGTGTTGTCGGCTTTCTGGTCGGCGTGATCATCGCCTTCCAGCTCGCCTTCCCCGAGACCAACCTCGAGTTGACGGGCGGCTATTACAACTTCGGCCGACTGCGCCCGCTCCACACCTCGGCGGTGATCTTCGCCTTCGGTGGCAACGCGCTGATCGCCTCGGCGTTCTACGTGGTGCAGCGCACCTCGGCGGCGCGCCTGTTCGGTGGCAATCTGGCATGGTTCGTGTTCTGGGGCTATCAGCTGTTCATCGTGCTGGCAGCGACCGGATACGTTCTGGGGTCGACCCAGAGCCAGGAATATGCCGAACCCGAATGGCTGGCCGACCTGTGGCTGACCGTGGTCTGGGTGGCCTTCCTCTTGGTCTACATGGGCACATTGATCAAACGCAAGGAACCCCACATCTACGTGGCGAACTGGTTCTATCTGTCTTTCATCGTGACCATCGCCATGCTGCATCTGGTCAACAACCTGCAGATTCCGGTGTCGATGTTCGGCTCGGATTCGGTTCCGGTCTGGTCGGGCGTTCAGTCGGCCATGGTGCAGTGGTGGTATGGCCACA
>JAGRMK010000360.1 GCA_020441345.1 Paracoccaceae bacterium | reverse complement strand
GAATAGCGCAGCACGACCTGCGCCACGACCAGCGCGAACATCACGCCAAGGCACAGGGCCGCGGCGATCCGTAGCCCTGTTTCAAGGGCGCGGACCGTCGCATTGAGGGGGACGATCAGCGCCCGCATGTTATTGCGCGGCCTCGACGGCGGCCAGCGCGGCCTCGATCAGCTCGGGGTGATCGACATTCTCGCGCAGCCAGTCGATAGCCACCGGCTGCATCACCTGGCGGAAGGCATCGCGCTGCTCGGCGCTGAGTTCGACCACGCTGACCCCCGCATCGCGGGCGCGGACCAGGGCCTCGGCCTCGGCGGCGCGCGAGGCCTCGCGGTTATAGGCGATGGCAACGGCAGCGGCGGCGTCGATCACCTGCTGGTTCTCGACGCTCAGGCCGGAATAGAAGGCGTCCGAAATCCCCATCGGGCCAAAGGCATAGGTATGCCCGGTCAGGATCACATGCGACTGGACCTCGAACAGGTTGATCAGGTTGAACACCGAGATCGAGTTGTCCTGCCCGTCAACCACGCCGGTGCGCAGCGCGGTATAAAGCTCGCCGAAGGCCACCGGCGAGGCCGACGCGCCCATGGCCTCGACCGGGATTGTCGCCAGCGGGCCCAGCACGCGCATCTTCAGCCCGGCCATGTCCTCGGGCGACTGGATCATCTGGTTGGCGCTGAAATGCTTGAACCCGCCCGATTCCCACCAGCCCAGCACGCGAATGCCGGTCGTGGCCAGGATGTCATCGGCCATCGCATCGCCGAACGGGCCGTCCAGCACCGCCCAGGCGGTCTGTTCGGTCGGGAACAGGAACGGCGTGTTCAGCACCATGATGTCGGAATAGATCGAGGCATAGTTGCCATCCGCCCCGTCGGTCATTTCCAGCACGCCGCGCCGCAATTGTGCCAGCCGGTCGTTGGGCGAGCCCAGCGCGCCGCCATAGACGATGTTGACGGTCATGTCCGAGTTGGCCTCGACCTCGTCGGCGAAGGTGCGGAACATGCCGTTCACGAAATCAAAGCCCTCCATGGTTTCGGGCAGCGACAGGCCGACTGTAATCTGCTGGGCCTGCGCGGGCAGGGCCAGGGCGGCGGCGATGGCGAGTGCCGACAAGGGCGTGCGAAGGAATGTCATGGTGATCTCCCAAGGTTGCAGGGCAATGGCGCCCGGAGGATGGATCGACGGACGGGGGGCCCGCCGACAGGGGCTCAGCGGCTGTAGGCTCGTTGTGCCCGGATTTCGAGCCAGCCGGTCAGGCGGACCAGCGGCCAGAGGATCGCGACATAAATCAGCGCCGCCCCGATCAGCGGCGATGGGTTGGCGAACAGCGCCTGTGCGTCGGTGGCCTGCTTGAGCAGGTCGGACAGCGCGACGACCGAAGCCAGCGCGGTATCCTTGATCACCGACACGCAATTCGATGCATGTGGCGGGATGACGATGCGGATCGCCTGCGGCAGGATCACCTTGCGCATCGTCAGCCAGAAACCCAGGCCCAGTGCCTCGGCAGCTTCGAACTGACCCTTGGGCATTGCCTGGATGCCGGCGCGCAGAACCTCGGCGGTAAAGGCCGCCAGAACCAGCGTCAACGCCGCCGCCGCTGCGGAAAACGAGGTCAGCGTAAGCCCGGCGAACGGCAGTGCGTAATAGATCAGGATCAACAGGACCAGAACCGGGATCGCCCGCACCAGGTCTATATACAGGATCGCCAGAAGGCGGATCGGCCTTGGCGCGTAAAGCCGCGCGATGCAGATCAGCGACCCCAAGAGCGACCCCAGCACAATCGCCGTGACCCCAAGCGAGGCGGTATACCACAGCCCGCGCAACAGCATCGGAAACGCGCGCTGCAAGACACTGAGGTTAAAGAAGATGTCGATCGCGCTCATCGTGGCTCTCCGGTTCGGGCGGGGGTGCGCGGGGGCGGCTTGCACGCCCCCGCGTCTGGTCCGCGCGCGGCGTCAACCGTGGTTCAGTAGTTGCCAGGCGTCGGAATCGGCAGAGGCGTGACCGTCAGGCTGCCTTCGGCCGGGGGGGTGCCCAGCCAGCGTTCATAGATCGCGGCCATCGTGCCATCCTCTTTCATCGCGCTGATCGCGTCGTTGACCGATTCCAGCAGCGGCGAGTCCTTTGGCATCATCATCGCGAAGCGTTCGCCGGTGACGATCTCGTGCGACACGGTCAGCCCGGTCATCTGCTGGAAGGCATAGCGCAGGCCGACCACGTCGTTGACCACCGCGTCGATGCGCCCGGCCATCAGGTCGGTCAGCATGTTCGACGTGCTGTCGTAGCTGGAATTCGACGCAAAACCGATCTCTTCGGCGCGTTCGTTCATGTAGGCTTCGGGGAACGAGGTGGCGATGGTGCCGATGCGGCGGTCACGCAGGTCTTCCAGACTTTGAATCTCGCTGCCTTCGCGCACGCCGATGCCCATTGCGCCCTCGATATAGGACTGGGTGAAGCTCTGCGATTCCAGGCGTTCGTCGGTAATGGTCAGCGACGAGATCACGATATCCACGCGGCCCGACGCGGTGGCGACGAACAGCGCGCGGAAATCATAGCCCTCGATTTCGGCTGTGCGGCCGATGCGGCGGGCGATCTCGTTCACGATATCGACCTCGAATCCTTCGAACACGCCATCGGCGTTGCGGTTTTCCCAAGGCGGGTTGGCGGGGTAAGAGCCCACGCGCAAGACATCCTGTGCCAGTGCGGGCAGCGCGGCGAGGCTGAGAGCGAGGCCGGCGGCGGCCCCGAGGATCGAGCGGCGGTTGAGGGTCATGTGTCATCTCCCTGTTTCGGGTTGAAAGAACTTCGGGCGGGTCTTCCCGTTCACCGAAGGGTGGTGTGCCCCCCGGCACCTGCCGGAAGGTCGGTAATCAACATGTGGCCGGGCGCGTGGGTGATCGCCAGATCCGGTGCGGCCAGGGCAATCGCGCGTTCCATCGACACGCCACAGGGCCAGAACACCGGCACTTCGCCCTCAAGGATATCCGTCAGGCCGATCCCGTCGATCGGCCGCGCCAGATCGACGCCGATCGCGCCCGGGTCGCCGATGTGAACCGGTCCGCCATGCGCCTGCGGAAAGGCCCGCGTCAGGCGGTCGGCCAGCGTCACCTGATCGGCGCGCACCGCCCGCATGCTGACCACCAGCGAGCCGCCGAAGGGCGAGACCGGGGACAGTGGCAGCGTGGTGTCGAAAGCCGAGCAGGTCACTCCGGGCGCATGACAGCGCAGCGTGACGCCCTGGGCGACCAGTTCGGCCTCGAAGGTCAGCGAACAACCGATGGCGAAGGGCACGAGGTCATCGCGCCAGAGGTCAGCGATATCGGTCGGATCGGCGACCGGGCGCCCGTCACGGAACACGCGATAGCGCGGCAGATCGTGGCGCAGATCGATACCCGCGCCCAGTCCGGGCAAGCCGGGATCACCCGGTTCCCCCCGCGCCAAAAGCGGCATTGCGGCCGGATTGGCGCGCAAGAAAGCTTCGAACGCATCGGCCAGCGCGGCCGGCAGGATCGCCAGATTGGCTTGCAAGAGCCCCGGCGCGATGGCCCCGGTGGGTCCGTCCAGCCGCCCCTCGCGGGCACCCAGCCGCAAGGCGAGTCCGGTGGTCATGTTGCGCTCCAGGCTGTTTCCAGTTGCGCCTTGATCAACAGGATCTCGGCCTCGTGGCTGATCCGTGTGCGCGTCCACCGGGCGTCGTCGGCGCTGGCCGCACGAAACGCCGAAAGGGTGATGACACAGGATTTGTCATCAAATCCCAAGGGGCCGCCGGCGGTGACGCGGATCGCGATCCGCGGGCTGCGTGCGGATCGGGTGCCGACCGCATAGTCGATCAGCCCCAGGGCCGGATAAGGCCGGATCTCGACGAAGGCGTCGGATCCGTCGAACATCGACGTGCCGCGATAGACCCCGTCACCGTCGGGCACCAGCCCCATCGACCCCAGCGACCAATTGCCGACAAACGTCGCATCGGCCAGCAGCGCGAAGGCAAAATCGGCCGATACCGCGGCGCGGGTCGAGACGTGATGAGCGATGCTGTCGGCCTGGGTCATCGGAGTGTCCGGTTTCATGGGGCGTGAGTCGCGATGCCTCAAGCATGAGTAATTGTATATTTTAAGCAAGAAATATCTTTGCTGATGAGCAAAAAAATCACCAGATTGCGCAGAAATTGCGAAATATCGTATGAAATCCGCTATCAAAGAGTATACTGTTGATGAGCGATTCACGGCTCTGTGCCCCCAAAGATCGCCCAGGCAGCGTGAAAAAGGGGTCCGTCCGTGGCGCCAAGACAGAATCACCGAACGCGGATTTACGAAGACATCCGCGCCCGTATCCAGCGCGGCGAGATCGGGCGCGAGGATCGGTTGATCGACATCGCCATAGCCGCCGAGCAAGGGGTTTCGCGCATGCCGGTGCGCGAGGCCTTGATGCAACTTGCGTCCGAAGGATATCTAGAGGGCACCTCGCGCGGGTTCGCCCTGCCGAACATGGATGCCGAGCGCATCCGCAACGTCTTTGCGCTGCGCCGCCTGCTGGAACCCTATGCCGCCGCCAGTGCCGCTCAGGCCTGTGATGCCGGGGCTCTGGCCGAAATGGAGCGGGCGGTGCGGGATTCGGCGCAGACCCTGATTTCAGGCGATATCACGCAGTTCTACCGCGCGTCCGAGGTGTTTCGGAATACCTGGCTGCGCTGCGTTCCCAACCCCGAGTTGCGCCAGACGATCCTGCGCTACATGTCCCAGGTGCAATCGGTGCGCTTTGCCACGATGCGCGACCCATTGGCGCATCAGATTATCGTCGACGGGCAACGCGGGTTGCTGGATGCGTTTTCCCGCCACGACGCGCTGGCCGCCAGCGAGCGCATGCTGCGCTTCGTCATCCATGGCGAGGAGAGCTTTGCGCGGCTCAGCCCGCAGGCCGGGGACTGAGGCGCGCCTGAAGGGTCAGGGCCAAAGTCTGGTGTCAGGGTGCGGCGCGGTGCTGCGCCTGTTCGAAAAACGCCACGATCCATCGCGCGAACTGGTCGCTGTCCAACGGCCCGTCCATGCCCGCGCGCGCCTGCGCCAGGGTGTCCGGGTCCACCGACCCCTCCATCACGTCGAACAGGCCGTGCATGAACGGCGCATCCAGTTCGGGGTGGTATTGCGTGCTGAACACTGTATTGCCCAGCGACAGGTGGCCATTGGGCACGGCTTCGGTCCCGGCGTGGATCGCCGCACCGGGGGGCGGAACCAGCACCTGTTCCTTGTGTGCGGCGGTCAGGGCCATCGGGCCGAGATGATCCATCCACGGCGCCGGGCTGTGATTATGCGTCTCGTAGCGGCCCAGCACCCATCCCTGCGGGTTGTAACCGACCGTGCCGCCCAGCGCCTTGGCGATTGCCTGGTGGCCAAAGCAGGCGCCGAACACCGGCACATTCCGGGCCACCGCCTCGCGCACCAGATCCAGAACCTCGCCGACCCAGGCGTCAGGGTCGTTGACCGAGGCGATGCTGCCAGAGATCATCATCCCGTCGAAGGCCGTGATATCGGGTGGAAGCGCGCCGTCGGGTGCCCGGAACCCGGTCAGGCGCCAGTCGGGTGCATGCGGAGCCAGCAAGGCGCGGAACTTCTGGACCTCGCTGGGGTGGCTTTGGCCAAAGTCGCTGAGGTCGGTGTTGGTGTCGATCAGGGCGATATGCATAAAATTTCCATTTGCATACGTTGCATTCACAATAATATGCATACAAGATGTCGGCATGCAAGGGAGGGACGCATGACACTCTGGACGCCAACCGACGACGGATACGCCGATCTGACCTCGCACGACAGTTTCGTCGCGGGCCCGCCGCACAACACCTTTGCCCGTCTGCGCCGCGAGGATCCGGTCAGCTGGACCGACTGGTCGGCGGGCAAGGGGTTCTGGTCGATCACCCGCCAGGCGGATATTCTGGATCTGAACCGCCAGCCTGATCTGATGTCCTCGGCCCAGGGTATCCGCATGGAGGATCAGACCTACGAGGAGTATCTCGCGCGGCGCACCTTTCAGGAAACCGATGCCCCCGATCACACGATGGCCCGCATCAAGGTCGCCAAGGCGTTTTCGAAACCGGTGATCGCCGGGTTCGAGGGGCAGATCCGCGGCCTGTGCCACGAGATACTCGACACCGCGCTGGACAAGGGCACGTTCGACGCCACCAAGGAGATCGCGCGGCAATTGCCAATGCGGATGCTGGGTCAGATCCTGGGAACCCCCGACGAAGATCTGCCCTGGCTGGTGGAAAAGGGCGACGCGCTGATTGCCAATACCGACCCCGATTTCACCGATCATGTCCTCGACAAGATGACCACCGACGAATACCGGCTGATGCCGTTCAACTCGCCCGCCGGGGCCGAGTTGTACGATTACGCAAAGCGGCTGATGGCCGACAAGACCGCGCGCGGCGACACCGACGGAATCCTGCACCTGATCTTGCAACCGGGCCGCGACGGATCGGTCATCTCGGAAACCGAATTTCGCAATTTTTTCTGTCTGTTGGTGGCGGCGGGCAATGACACCACCCGCTATTCCATCGCCGCCGGGTTCCAGGCGCTGTGCCACCAGCCCGAGCTTCTGGGTCAGATGCGTGAGGGGCAGATCTGGGAGACCGCCGCCGACGAGATCATCCGTTGGGCCTCGCCGACGATGTATTTCCGCCGCACCGCGACCCGCGACCACGAGATGCACGGCAAGACGATCCGCAAGGGTGACAAGGTGCTCTACTGGTTCGTGTCGGGCAATCGCGATGACGCCGTGTTCGACGATCCGTTCCGCGTCAATCTGGCCCGCAGCCCGAACCGCCACGTCAGCTTTGGCCAGGGCGGGCCGCATGTCTGTCTGGGCATGCACCTGGCGCGGCTTGAGGTGCGGGTTCTGTTTCAAGAGCTTGCCAAACGCATCACGGCAATTGATCCTGCGGGTCCGCAAAAGTTCCTGCGCTCGAATTTCGTTGGCGGGATCAAGGAACTGCCGGTCAGCGTGACGCGCGCCTGAGCGGCTTTGAAAAACCAAGAAAAGACAAGAACCAGGGAGACACAGAATGCGCGATCGACTTCGGCCCATGTGGTGCGACCAACTCGGCCTGATGCGCGGCAAATACCTGCCGCAGGAAAAGATCGGCGCGGGCGCCACCCGCTTTGCCCAACCGTGCTTTGCGGTGCATTACGACAAGGATCTGATCATCGACGCCCCCGGCACCAATTGCCTTGACGGGTTGCCCGACATGGAGCTGGTCTGGCGCGCCGAGGACATCCGCAAAGGCTGGGAGCCGGGCGTGCATGTCGTCACCGGCGATCTCCATGATCGGGCCGGCGACCTGATCCCGATCGCCGGCCGCGCCACGCTGCGCCGCGCGATCGAAGGCTGGAAGACCCATGGCTTGACACCGATGGTCGGCATCGAGCTGGAAGCCTTCGCACTGGTGCGCGCCGAGGACGGCAGCCTTCAACCCTATGACGTGCCCGGTGGCTACGTCTATGGCACCGGCCCGATGAACGACCCGAATGGCATCGTCGATGCGATCTGGGAAGCGGCCGAGGACGCGGGGTTCCGGCTGGAGATGATCACCACCGAATACGATACGCCGCAGTTCGAGTTCACCCTGGTGTTCGACGAGGCGCTGCGTGCCGTGGATGACATCGTGCTGTTTCGGCAACTGGCGAAAGAGGTCGCGTTCAAACGCGGCGTGATCCTGTCCTTCCTGCCCAAGCCGCTGGCCGACAAGGGCGGGTCCGGGCTGCACATCAACCTGTCGTTTCTCGATGACGCGGGGAACAACGCGCTGGCCACGGGGGGCAATGGCGCGGGCGG
>JAGRMK010000359.1:402-7243 GCA_020441345.1 Paracoccaceae bacterium | reverse complement strand
GCAGCGTCTTGCCGGTATCGCGGCTTTGAATCTGGCTGATGCGGGCGGTGTTGGCCTCGATCCCGTCTGCGATCCGGTGCAGGATACGCGCGCGGTCGTGCGGTTTCAGCCCGCGCCACGCCGGGTCGGCCTGGGCGGTTTTCGCGGCGGCGATGGCGCGGTCGGTATCCTCGGCACTGGCACCGCGCAGAACCTGGTTCAAACTACCGTCGGCGGGAAACAGCGATGTGATTTCGTCGCCGCCACCCGTCACCCAGTCGCCGCCGAGATACAGGCGCCCATCAGGAAGATCGGTCATATCGCCACCTCGCGCGTCTGGTTCAGGATCTCGCGGGCCAGCGAATAGACCGTGGTCAACGAGGTGCGCGGGTTATCGGGCGACGGGTGCCCGGTGATGCGAATGTGGAATTCCCCGGCCCCCGCGCGCACCGTGACCTCGTGCACATTGGCGCTGATCGAGGGGTCGGCGATCAGCCGCACCTCGGTCTTGTCCAGTCCGGCCCCGGCCAGCGCCACGGTCGCCGCGACATTGGCGTTCTTGGGGTATTGCAGCGCCGCGTCGCGCGCCGTGCCGGTGAAGAACACCGTCTCGGCGGTCAAGGCGTCCAGATCCATCAGCGCCTCGGCGGGCGATCCGGCCCAGGCGCGCGGCGGCTTGCGACCCGTGTAAACCACGCTGTCGAACCCCGATGGGCGCAGCGCCGACAGGATGTCGATCCCCCCGACCGCTCCGGCCGGCAGGATGATCCGCGCCCCGCCGTCTCTGGCGGCGGCGCGCAAGGTGTCGTGCAGCGCGGGGTCGGCCAAGGCGCCGATCGACACGACGATACAGTTCAGCCCCGCGCGCAGCACGGGCGCCACATGCGCCGCCACCGCCGCCTGCCCGGCGCATTCCGCCACCAGATCCGGCTGTGCCGCGATCAGCGCCGCCGCGTCGGTGACAATCGTCGCACGGGGAAAGGCGGCCTGTGCCTCGGCTTCGCGGCCCGCGCGGGCAAGCACGGTCAGGCGTGCGGGCATCGCCTGTTCCTGCGCCAGCACCGGCATCAACGCCCGAGCGATAGTGCCGTACCCGATCAATCCCAGATGCATCAAGCGACCTTTCCTGCTGCGCCCGCCGGAGGGCCAGAGAAGCTTTCGGCGAAGGGTCCGATAGTGACCATGTCCACCTCGATCAGGCGCGGCCCCTCGGCCTGCAGTGCCGCATCCAGCGTCGCGGCAAATTGCGAGACATCCGCAATCCGCACATGCGGCATTCCGATGGAGGCACAATGCATTGCGAAATCAGGGGTTTGCAAGGCGGAATAGTGGTAGCGGCTATCGTATTGCGCGTCCTGGATATTCCGAATGACGCCATAGGCCTGATCGTTCATCAGCACGTAGACCAGAGGGGCGTTTTCCTGAACGGCGGTGATCATTTCGGCCAGGCCCAGTTGCGCGCCCCCGTCGCCCAGCAAGACGATGGCCTTGGTATCGGACGCCAGCGCGGCGCCGATCCCCATAGCCACGCCCTGCCCGATACCGCCGCCCAGGGCGTGCACGCCGCGGGTCGGGTCGGACAACCGAACGTAGCGGTTGCCAAAGGTGGAATTCGAGATCGTCACATCGCGCACCCAGGGGTGCCGCCCCGCCGCGACGCGTTCGGTCAGCGCCTCGGCAACCGCCTGATAGGGCCCAAGCCGCGACCGTAGCGCCCCCTCGGATTGCGCCCGGGCCGTCGCCACCTCGAACCGCATACCGGGATCGACCTCGAGTTCTGGCGGCAAGCGGTCGAGCAACCGGCGCAGCGTATCCGCGGCGTCGCCGTGCACGAACAGATCAACCGGATAATTGCGCCCGCCCTGCGTGGGTTCGGCGTCGATCTGCAACAGCGGGCGTGGCAGGCGCATCGCGTTGTTCAGCGTCTCGTTTCCGCGCAGGCGCGAGCCCACCACCAGCATCAGATCGGCACGGGCATAGAGCGCCTGGGCCTCGGGCGTCATGTTAAAGGCACCCAGGTTGGCCGGGTTGTCTTCGGCGACGACCCCGCGCCCCTGGGTCGAGGTGACAGAGACAAAGCCCCTGCGCACCAGTTCCTCGGCCTCGGCGCAGGCCCCGCGCGCCCCGCCCCCCAGCCAGAGCATCGGTCGCCGTGCAGCGGTGATGGCACGCGCCAGCGCGTCGAGCGCCGCATCCGAGGCCCGTGGCCCCTGCGCCTCGGGCGTGAACACCGACACGGACATCGGCATCGGTGTGCGCTGCACATCCACCGGGATCTCCAGAGAGACCGGACCCGCAGGTGCCGAAATCGCAGCAGAAACCGCCGCGGTCAGCGCGCCAATGGCCCCGCCGGCGCTCCACATCCGCACGTAAGACTTTGATATTCCGCGCAACATGTCCGGCTGTCGCGGCACGTCATGGATCGGGGCGCGATCGCGGTCAACATAGCCCAGATCCACCGTCGAAGTGATGTGCAACAGCCGCGTGCCGGCGCTCAACGCCTCGACCTGCGCACCCGCGGCATTGCCCGCCGCCGACCCGGTCGAGGTCAACACCACGCCCAGCTTGCCCGAGACCCGCGCATAGGCGTCGGCCATGTTCATCGCCCCGGCCTCGCCGCGCGCGGGCACAAAGCGGATACGTCCCTGCCGGGCCATCGCATCGAGAATCGGCATATTGTGGATCGAGATCACCCCGAAGGCCACGGTCACGCCAATCTCCGCCAGATACCTGGCGATGAACTCGCCGACCGTTTCGACCTCGGTCACGGTTTCCATCTTCATCGCCTTCTCCCTAGATGTGACGCGACAGGCCGCCCGAAACCTCGAGCTGCGCGCCGGTGATGTAACTGGCCGCTCGCGATCCCAGAAACGCGATGGCGGCTGCGGCCTCAGCCGGGTCGCCCAGACGGCCCAGCGGAATGCCCTTCTTGCGTGCGAGATCGGCGTACCAGTCTTCGCGGCTGACCGATTGATCCTCGCGCGCGGCAAAGCGGCGGGTCCATTGCCCGGACCCGATCAGCCCCAGCAGGATCGAGTTTACGCGAACCTCGGGCGCAAGCTCAATGCTTAGCGATTTCAGCAGGTTCTGCACTCCGGCGCGGGCCGATGCGGTGCAGACCATATGCGGTTCGGGTTGGTAGGCCAGCAGTGAATTGACCGCCACAATCGCGCCCCGGGCCTCGCGCAGCATCGGCAGGAAGGCACGGGTCGGGTTGATCTGGCTGAACAGCTTGAGCTCGTATTCCTCGCGCCACGCCTGATCGTCGGTATCGGCGAAGGTGCTGACGCGGCCCTGGCCGGCGTTGTTGACCAACAGGTCGCAACGCCCGAAGGCCTGCTGCACCTCGGCTGCGAACCCGTTGACCGCATCGGCGTCGAGCACTGAAAACGCCCGCGCCAGCACGCGCTCGGCGCCGTGATCGCGTTGCAGGACGGCGGTGACATCCCGCAGACGCCCTTCGCCCCGCGCACAGAGCGCAACCGTCGCGCCCTGCTCCAGCAGCAACCGCACCGTCGCCAGCCCGATCCCCGAACTGCCGCCCGTGACCACCGCGACCTGACCGTCATAGGGCGGTTTCATGCCGTTGCTCCAATCTTCAACTGCGGGAACCCCGGATCGGGCCGTCCGGCCATCACCGTGCGCTGCGCCGCCGTGGGCGGGCCGGCTGTCATCCACTGGTCCATTTTCTCGGGAATGTCGCGCGGCCAGACCTGGGCCTCGTGCGTGACCTCGTCGATCTGCTGCACTTCGGACGTAAACTCGATACAAAAGCCCGATGGCGAAACGAAATAGGCGAACGGATTATCCCCCGGCCCATGACGCCCCGGCCCCCAGGTCGGAAAGATGCCTTTTTCGCGCATCCGCCCGATGGAGCGCATGTATTCGTTCAGCGTTGGCAACTCAAAGGCAACGTGGTTCACAGACGGGTAATGCGCGCGCACCAGTGCAATCGAATGGTGATCCGACGCGCAGCGCAGGAACACCATCTGATCGGCGCTGTAGTCAGACACCCGGAACCCCAGAACGCGGCAATACCACGCTTCACCCCCCTCCATGTCGGGGGTGTTCAGAACGACATGGCTGACCTTGCGCGGGCGCGCCCATTGTGGCGCCGGGTCCAGCGTGCGGGCCTCGGCCCGGAACCGCAGACGGCGATTGTCGGGGTCGAGGATCTCGAACCCCCAGCCGCCCACCCAATCATCGAATGCGGCAGGTGCGCCCAGAACGCAGGCCCCTTCGGCGGTCACGTGGGCATGCAGGCGCTCGACCTGTGCGCGGTCGTCCATGGCGAATTCGATGAACTCGATGCCATAGGTCGTGTCGTCCTTGAGCCCATAGAGAAACGCCGCGTCGCCGGTGCCGCGCAGCCAGACCAGCCCCGGTTCCTCGGCCGCCAGACCAAGACCCCAGTTCTCGGTATAGAAGGCTTTGGTGGCGGTGATTCCGGGCGCGCGCATGACAAGGCCGCGCAGCGAACCGATGAGGGATTGAGTCATGAGGACACTCCTTGGACAGCGCGGGCCGCGGCCTGCGTGAGGATCAATTGGGCAAGTGCGGCGGGTGCCTGCAAAGGCAATGCGTGGCCACATTCGGGCACCACAACCAGACCGCGCGGGGCCCTGAGGGCGTCATACGCCCGCTGCGATTGGTCCGGCGGGGTCACAACGTCTTCGGCGCCGACGATCACCGCGGTGGGTGTGGATAACATGGCGCAATCCTGCGCCAGCGCGCCAGAGGCCAGCATGCGCACCGCCTGTGCATAACCTGGAAGGGTCACGCTGCGCATCGCCGCCTCGGCGGCTGCGACAAGGGCCGGATTCCGGTCTGGTTGATGGATGAGGCGTGGTGCGCGCTGTGATGAAAATCTTTCTGCACCAAGCTCTTGCAGTTCACTGATGCGCGTCTGATGCGCGGGCGCCAAGGTTTCTTTGGGCATCAACCCGCCACCCTGCGCACAAGATGCTAATGTCAGACTTTCAAGGCCCTGTGGATAATTCCGTGCATAAGACACCCCGATCAGCGTGCCCAGCGAGTGCCCAAGCAGGTGAAACGCGGTGAGTCCCAGGCCATTTGTCAGATCTTTCAAGGCCTTCGCATATGCTTGCGCAACCGGCCATTCTTCGGCCAGCGGCGCGGATGGACCATATCCCGGCGCCTCCCAGGCGATGAGCCGCCAGCCCGGCAAATACGCGGCCAACGGTTCCCAGCCTGAAGCCCGCGATCCGATGCCGTGCAGGCACACCAGCGCCGGACCGTCGCCCGGACGCTCGCGCCAGCCGATGCCATCGGTCACATGGTCGCGCCAGTCGCCGTGATCCAGATCAGCCATTGAACACGAACCCATTGTTGACCGGCAGAACCTGCCCGGTCAGCGTCAGCGCCGCGTCGGACAGCAGAAAGGCGATGGTGCCGGTGATCTCTTGCGGCGATTGCGGGCCTGGCACCGCGCGTCCGTCGCCGTAAAGCTGATGCCGCGCGGCGGGCACATAATCGGTGCTTTCGGTTGTCAGGATGCCGGGCGCGACACAGGTCACGCCCACGCGGTCGGGGCCCAGTTCGCGCGCCAGCGATCGGGTCATCGCCATCACCGCGCCCTTGGACGCGGTATAGGACAACAGGCGCGGCGCACCCCAAAGCGCCGTATCCGAGGCAACGTTGACCACCCTGCCCGATCCGCTGGCCCGCAGCATCGGCGCACAGGCCCGCGTCATCAGCCAGGTGCCGCGCACGTTGATCCGCATCACCCGGTCCCAGAGGTCGAGGTCGATCTCTTCGAACCCCATGCCGCCCACGTTCGTCGCCAGCGCAGCGTTGTTCACCAGCCCGTGCAGCACACCCTCGGTCGCGGCGATCCCCTCGGCCAGGTCGGTGATGCTGCCCGGATCGTCCAGATCGACCGCCACCGCCCGCCCGCCGGCCTGGCGCGCGGTTTCAGTCACGGCACCAAGATCGATATCGGCCAGAACCAGCCGCGCCCCCGTTCTGGCAAAGGCCAGGGCGATCTCGCGCCCAAGGCCGCGCGCCGCGCCGGTGATGAGTATCGTGCGCCCGTCAAGAGATACCGCAGGCTGGGTCATTCCGCCGCCACCTGCTTGAGCTCGTCCTCGATCTGCTCTTTGGCCGCGCGAGTCAGGATCTGGCGAATGCGGCTGACGCCGATGTCATGCTGATAAAGCATCTCGCGCTTGCGGGCGTCGTCGGGCATCCCCTCGAGCATCACGCGGTCTTGTTCCAGCACGTTCCAGTGGCGCTCTTCCAGCGCGGCGCGATAGAGAAACCGCCAGGCATCGCGGGCCACGCCCTCGACCTTGCGCAGGCGCCAGAAGAACACCTTGCAGGTCGTGGCATCGACCGGTGTCGCGAACCCGACGATGCGCATGTTGCCGCCCGGCCCCGCCGCGGGCGGATAGGGGATGTCGAGGAAGCAATACATCGATCCCGGATGCACGGCAAATTCCGACCAGTCGAAATTGTCACCAACCTGGCCGACACGGGTGACGTGAAACCCGTGCTCGGTCTTGTCCAGCTTCATCAGATCCTGCTTGCTGCCATAGGCCAGGGTGAAGCTTTCGGAATGCAGGTAGCAGCCGTGCATAGGGTCAGCCAGATTGTCGAGCGCATAGCGATAGTTCGTGCCCCAGACGCTGGTGCACAGGAACCCGGTCCAGGCGTCGCCGGTCAGTTCGGGCGGCATCACCAGCGCCGGCGGCTCGGGCTGTGCAAGGCTGGGAATATAGACGAATACGGCGTCCGAATGCTCGGTCACGGCAAAGGATTTCAAAGCCTTGCGGCCCTCCAGCGCACATTCCGGCATTGCTGGCACGCGCACGACAATCCCGTCGCCATCGACGATGACGCC
>JAGRMK010000359.1:0-313 GCA_020441345.1 Paracoccaceae bacterium | reverse complement strand
CCGTCCGCGCCGCGCCAGAGCACCAGTTTCTGACCCAGCAGCATCGCGCCATAGGGTTTCGAGGTCTTGACCTCGACCGATTTCGCGATCGGATACCATTGCCCCAGAAGGCCCGTGTTCACACGATCTTCAATCAGGGCTTTCTTGTCGATAGCGGTCATGGGGATCACTCTTGATTGGGGTTGGGGTCGGGGTGGGCGGCGGCCCACCCCGTTTGGCGCTCAACTGGCGGATTTGGCCTTGTTCGGGCGCGGGATTTTCGAAACCGGATGCTCGGGCGGATAGGTCGGGGTCACCGGCTTCGGGTTGCCGA
>JAGRMK010000358.1:3615-3856 GCA_020441345.1 Paracoccaceae bacterium | reverse complement strand
CCCAGACCTTGATCTGAAACGGCGCACCGATCAGATAAAGCGGCGCCTGCTCAGCCGCCACGCCCGCACCGAACGCGGCCTGAACCCAGGGGCGCAACCGCGCCGCGTCCTCGGTGAACCGCGCCTTTGGCCAGCGCCGGCGTAAATCCTCAAACGCCGCCGCATCGCCCATCTCGGCGGCAAACCCCATCCCGCACAGCCCGCGCGCGGTGCCCATCGCGATCGCCGCACCAAACGGGCT
>JAGRMK010000358.1:0-3542 GCA_020441345.1 Paracoccaceae bacterium | reverse complement strand
GGAACAGATCGTGCAGCCGCCCGGCACCCGACAGGCCGGCACCCTGCGCGGTTTCCAGAACCGTGAACCGCTCGGCCAGCAACCGCCGTGCCTGATCCAGCGCCAGGTATTGCTGATACCGCTTGGGCGACACCCCGGCCCATTGCGTGAACACCCGCTGGAAATGCGCTGCACTCATCCCCAGTCGCGCCGCCAGATCGTCCAACGGCACACGCTCGCCCCCCGCCGCGTCAAGTTCCGCGATCGCCCGCGCGATCACCCCGTAATGATAGCCCTGCTGATCGGACATCGCCAAACGGCCCTCCATCATCTGTCCCAAAATATCCTGGGGGAGCCGCGCCATGCGCGGCGGGGGCAAAGCCCCCGGCCCACGCCACCATTCTAGATCGCGCCAGGATCGGGGACGACCCGAAACCTGCGCATTCACCCGGCCCACCAGTCGCGCGGCTTCAACCTCTTGGCGCGGCCCGAGCGGTCGTCAAGCCACAGCGCCAGCCTGCGCAGCGGGGACAGCGCCAGCTTCAGCCACAGCCTGTTGCGCCAGGTGCCGAAATCGCGGTTGAACGGGCAGACCCGCAAACAGATCGCGCAATCCGAGCCCTGCTTGGCCCAGAAGCTGAAACATTTCTCGGCGTCCGAAGTCCATTTCACCACGCCGGTGATCGCGCTCTGATTGGCCACCGCGTCAGAGGGCGGGCCAAACGGCAGCGCCTTGACCGGGCAGGCATCGGCGCAACGTGTGCAGATATCGCAGACCGCCTTGACGCCCAGCGGCCTGGGCACGTCATGCGCCAGCGGCATGTTGGTGAAAATCTTGGAAAACCTGAGCCGCGGGCCGAATTCCGGCGTGATCACCAACTGGTTGCGCGCGTATTCGCCCAGCCCCGCCTTGATCGCATAGGGGATCACCAGACCGGTATCGTTCATCGACCCTACCGCCTGATAGCCCAGGTTGCGGATATAGGCGGCCAGTTGCATCACGATCGCCGCCTCGTGGCTGTACTCGCGCCCGGTCGCCGCGCCGGCCAGCGCCGAGGGATAGGTCTGCACCAGCGGCAGGTCCATCTGGTGCCCCAGCACGATGACACTGGTCATTCCCTCGGGCAACTCCACCGGCGCCTCGGAAAAGTCGCGGGTATCGACCTGCGTGGCATAGATCCAGCGTTCGTCATAATCGGTAATGCCGCACAGATCGGCGCCAAAGAACCTGGCGATGCGTTTGATCTCGACGGCCATGCGTGCCGGGTCGTCGATCTCGACCTTCTGCGAGGCAACCGGCGTGTCGGCCTGGATCGGCGCCTGGAACCCCTCGCGCCGACCGCTGTCGCCGCCCCGGTTCGACACGATGTCGGAAATCAGCCACGAGGCATTGCGCAGGGCGAAATCCTTGGGCTGAAACCCCTCGCCCTTGCGAGGCCTGGCATCGACCCGATAGCTGGCAAAGAACGCATCGGTGTGCTTGCTGCGCACCCGATCATCCCAGAACGCGCGGGTGAACACGTCGTTGCGTTGGCGAAACCGGGTGAAATCCGGCGTGGTTTCGATCCCGGCCAGCGTATCCGAGGGGTTCGGCCCCGGCGGGTTGTTGTGGCCAAGACGGGGCTGCTGGGTCATGGGGACTCCTTTGCCGCCACGCTAGGGCCAAGGCGGAATGCGGGTCAAGCCATTGGCTCTGGACGCGACCGGCGCAGCGGGCCATGGTGGCCCAAACTGTGCCCCGGTCCGCTCATGCGCCTGCTGATTTCCTTCGCCGCCCTGTTTTCCTCGATCCTGTTGTTGCAACTGGGGTTCGGTGGCGTGGTCCCGCTGGATGCCTTGTCGGGTGCCCTGTTGGGATTCACCGCGCAGCAGATCGGCATGCTGGGGTCGGCGCATTTCCTGGGGTTCTTCATTGGTTGCTGGTGGGCACCGCGCCTGATGGGCGAGGTCGGGCATTCCCGCGCCTTCGCGGCCTTCACCGCCTCGGGGGTGATCGGTATCCTGGCGCACATGATGCTGACCGACCCCTATGCCTGGGCGGTGATGCGCATGGCCTCGGGGCTGGCCGTGGCCGGGTGCTACACGATCATCGAAGCCTGGATGCAGTCCAAGGTCACGAATGCCACCCGCGGACGCGCGATGGGCGTCTACCGGATCGTCGATGTGGTCGGCAACCTGGGCGCGCAGCTGCTGATCGCGGTCTTGGAGCCGGCGCTGTATTTCAGCTACAACCTGCTCGCGCTGATCGCCTGCGCCGCGCTGTTCCCGATGCTGCTGACCCGCGCCGAAGCGCCCGAAACCGGCACCGCGCCTCGGCTGCGCCCGCGTCTGGCCTGGGAGAAATCGCCGCTCGGCGCGGTCGGCGTCGTGGTCTCGGGGATCACCGGCGCGGCGTTTCGCATGGTCGGCCCGCTCTATGGCCTTGCCGTCGGGCTTGAAGCCAATCGCATCGCGCTGTTCCTGTCGGCCTATGTTCTGGGCGGCGCGCTGGCGCAACTGCCGATCGGTTGGCTCGCCGACAAGTTCGACCGCCGACACGTCTTGATCGGCATTTCCGTGGCCGCGATTCTCGGCTGCGGGGCGATGGTCGCGGGTGCGCAGGGAAATATCGTCACGATCTTTCTGGCGGCCGGGTTCTTTGGTCTCACGACGATGCCGATCTATTCGATTTCCACCGCCCATGCCCATGATTTCGCCGAACAGCATGAGCGCGTCGAACTGTCGGCGGCGCATATGTTCCTCTATGCGGTGGGGGCCATCGCCAGCCCGGTGATCGCCTCGGCCCTCATCGCGGGCTATGGCCCCTCGGCGATGTTCGGCTTCATTGCCTTGTCTCATGTCCTGCTGATCGTCTTCGGCATCGCCCGGATGCGCGCCCGCCCCGCACCCGAATCGCGCACACGCTACGTCAACGCGCCGCGCACCTCGTTCACCATCGGGCGCCTGACGCGCTGGGGCCGCGACCGCTGAGGTCTTGCCCTTTCCCCCCTGCCCGGTGCAAAGGAACACCATGGCCGCGCAACTCGATTACCATACCCTCCGCCAGATCTTCACCCGGTTCCAGGCGGCGGACCCGGCGCCCAAGGGTGAGCTGGATCACGTGAACGCCTATACGCTGCTGGTCGCCGTGGCGCTGTCCGCGCAAGCCACCGATATCGGCGTGAACCGCGCCACCAAAACCCTGTTCAAGATCGCCGACACGCCCGAGAAAATGCTGGCGCTGGGCGAAGAGGGGCTGACCGGGCACATCAAGACAATCGGCCTCTATCGCAACAAGGCGAAGAACGTCATCAAGCTCAGCCGCATTCTGGTCGACGACTACGGCGGCGAGGTTCCCAACTCTCGTGCCGCGCTGGAAAGCCTGCCGGGCGTGGGCCGCAAGACCGCGAATGTCGTGCTGAACATGTGGTGGGGGTATCCCGCACAAGCGGTCGATACGCATATCTTCCGCATCGGCAACCGCACCGGCATTTGCCCGGGCAAGGACGTGGTCGCCGTCGAACGCGCCATCGAAGACAACATCCCCGTCGATTTCCAACACCACGCGCATCACTGGCTGATCC
>JAGRMK010000357.1:2682-3534 GCA_020441345.1 Paracoccaceae bacterium | reverse complement strand
GAACAGGTTGAAATGCTGGAACACCATCCCGACCTCAGAACGCACCTTGTCGATGTTCTTGAGATCCGACGAAAGCTCGGTGCCATCGACGATGATCTGCCCCGCCTGGTGTTCTTCCAGGCGATTGATACAGCGGATCAGCGTCGATTTGCCCGATCCCGAGGGACCGCAGATCACGATCCTTTCGCCCCGGTTCACGGTCATGTTGATGTCACGCAGAACGTGGAACGCACCGTACCACTTGTTCATGCTGGTGATCTGGATCGCGACCTCGTCGCTCACCGTCATATGGCTGCGATCGATGTCGCGTTCGGCCAAGGTTTCCATGGAAATCTCCTTAACGGTGGTCGGTCTTGAGACGACGTTCGAGATGCATCGAGTAGCGCGACATGCTGAAGCAGAAGAACCAGAATACCGCGCCGATGAAGATGAACAGCTCCCAGTAGATGCCTTGCCAATCGGAATTGGCGCGGATCGCGCTGGCAAGACCGATCGGGTCGAGCAAGCCGATGAACACCACGAGCGTGGTATCCTTGAACAATCCAATAAACGTGTTGACGATACCGGGGATCGAAATCTTCAGAGCTTGCGGCATGATGATCAGCCGCTGCGCTTTCCAGTAATCGAGACCGAGAGCATCAGCCGCTTCATATTGGCCACGCGGCAAAGCTGCCAACCCGCCCCGCACGACCTCAGCGAGATAGGCCGCGGCGAACAGGGTCACCATGATGATCACCCGCAGGACCAGGTCAAAGTTGGTGCCCGGCGGCAGGAAGTAGTTCAGCAGCAAGGACGCGGTGAACAACAGCGTGATCAACGGCACGCCACGCACGAACTCGATGAAGATCACGC
>JAGRMK010000357.1:0-2552 GCA_020441345.1 Paracoccaceae bacterium | reverse complement strand
GAGCGGACGGGTTCAATGCCGATCGGCACCATGTCAGCCAGGCTGGCGGCCAACGGAAAGGCCAGGAACAGCCACCACAGAACCGGCAGGATCACAGCGGCGAGGGTTGCGATCAGGGTGCCAAAGCCCGATGCCGCGCTCACCACGACATAGCCGATCACGAAGCCCAAGAGAACCATGATCGGCAACCAGATCGACCCGCCCCAAAGCAGAAAGAAGGCGATGAACGGATACAGGCCCGAGAAAATCAGCGCCTTGCGCGGCACAGAGGGAAACAGGATCGGGGCCAGCGCGACAAGCATCAGGATCATCGCCAGGATCGGTCGCCAGTAAAGCTCGCTCGGGTAGAACCCGAACAGAAGCTGGTGCCAGCGGTCCTTGATGACGCCCCAGCACGCGCCGGAAACCCCTTGCAGGATTTCGCGGCATTCGGTGAGCGAGCCGGCGTTCCAGACCGAGTTCATCAGCCAGGGCCCAACCTCCATAATCGCCCAGACGACTGCCAGGATCGACAGGATGGTGAGCAGGCTGTTCAAGATACCGTTGAACAGATTTTCGCGCACCCATTTGATGGCTCCGACCTGGCTGATCGGCGGGTCTTGTGGCGGCAACATCTGGTCGCGAACATAGCTGGGTGAGGTGCTTTTTGTCATCTCACCGCTCCTTCAACTTGATACGGCTGTTGTAGAAATTCATGCTCGATGAAATCAGCAGACTGAGCACCAGATACACCAGCATCATCAACATCATCCCTTCCAGCTCGCGGCCGGTCTGGTTGATCGTGATCCCCCCCAGTGTCGAACGCAGGTCCATATACCCGACGGCAAGGCCGAGCGATGTGTTCTTGGTGATGTTCAGATACTGCGAGATCAGCGGCGGCACGATGACGCGCATCGCTTGCGGCAAGATCACAAGGCGCATTGTGCGCTCTGGCTGCAAGCCCAGCGCAAAGGCCGCCTCGGACTGGCCCTTGGAAATGGCGAGAATCCCGGCGCGCACAATCTCGGCGATGAAGGCACCCGTGTAGACGCTTAGACCGAGCCACATCGCGATCAATGAGTTGCGCATCTGCAACCCGCCGCTGAAGTTGAACCCGCGCAACTCTGGATACTCAAGATGCATCCCCAGTCCGGCCAGCAACAGGATCGACGGCAGGAACAGGATCAGCAGGCTTTTCCACCAGGTCGTCGGCCGCACACCCGTCGCGTTCTGCACAGCGGTGGCATTCCGCGTCAGAAGCCGGTTGGCATAGACCGACACGCCGATCACCACCAGAAGCACCAGCCAGTTCAGGCCGGTCGGCTCGGTCGACAGGCCCAGCATCTGCCCGAGGTCGGTTTCAAACAGCGGGCCTGGAACATAGACGCCGCGGTTGGTTATGGCGACGCTGTCGAAGAGCTGCATGCTTGCGGTCGCGTTGTCGCCGCGGAAATCGCGCGGCTGCGGCATCGACTCGCTCATGATCGCGCCAAAGACGATGATCCACAAAAGCGCCGGAATGTTGCGGAAGGTCTCGATATAGATCGTCATCAAGCGCCCGACGATCCAGTTGTTCGACAGGCGCAGGACACCGGCGATCACCCCGAGGATCGTGGCCGTCACACAGGCCATGACCGCAAGAAGCAGGGTGTTCAGTAGCCCGACGAGCGCGGCGCGCGCATGGGTGCTGGTCGAAGAGTATTCGATTGGACGCTGAGAGATGTCATATCCCGAAACATTGCTCAGAAAATCGAAGGAAAAGTCTTTGCCCAGCGCTTCCAGGTTCTTGATGGTGTTGTCCACCAGCCAGGCTGCGCCCAGCATCAGCAAGAACAAGGCAAAGATCTGGATCGTGTATGAGCGATACCGCGTATCGTATAGCAGCATGCTCAAGCGAAACGACCCCTTAGGAGCCCCGCTATCCATCGCCATCATATGTCTCCCTGCACCCGTGCGGTGTTTTTTTTGGTCCCGCGCCAGAATTGGCGTCGGGCGGCACGATTATGCGTTGTCGTCAAAGAGAAACGGCGCGCGGTCGATGTGACCGCGCGCCGAGCCGATCCTTAGCGGAAGGGCGGCGAGTACATCAGACCACCCTGGGTCCACTGCGCGTTCAGGCCACGGGCCAGACCGACCGGCGTCTGCTCACCGATGTTGGCGGCAAAGATTTCGCCATAGTTGCCAGCCGCGGCAATAGCGCGCTGCGCCCAGTCGGCATCCAGACCCAGCATCTCGCCCAGCGAGCCTTCGGTGCCCAGCAGACGGTTGATTTCCGGGTTGTTGGTGCCGGCAGCCATCTGCTCGAGATTGGCCGAGGTCACACCCAGTTCCTCAGCCGCGACGAGCGCGTTGAGCACCCAGCGACCGATGTCGGCCCACTGGTCGTCGCCATGGCGCACGAGCGGCCCAAGCGGCTCTTTCGAGATGACTTCGGGCAGGATCACGTGATCGCCCGGGGTCTCGAACGAGGCGCGGGTCGCGGCAAGGCCGGACACGTCGGTGGTGTAGACGTCGCAAGCACCAGCCAGATACTGCTGCTGCGCCTCGGCGTTGGTTTCGATCGGAACCGGCTC
>JAGRMK010000356.1 GCA_020441345.1 Paracoccaceae bacterium | reverse complement strand
TTGGGATCCGATCACCGTGGCGACCACGGGCCGCGCGTTGAAGATCAATTCCGACGCGCGCTATCGGTTCGAGCGCGGCGTGGACCCGGCCTTTACCCTGCCCGGCCTGGAAATGGCGACGCGGATGATCCTGGATCTCTGTGGCGGCGAGGCCAGCGACCTGGCCGTTGACGGTGCGGTGCCAGACACGTCGCGCGCCTACAAGTTCGACGCGGCGCGGGTAATCAGCCTGGTAGGCATGGACATTCCCGAAGCCGAGCAGCGCGCGACCTTGCTGGCGCTGGGCTTCACGCTTGAGGGCGATATGGCCGCCCCGCCCAGCTGGCGCCCCGATGTCCTGGGTTCTGCCGATCTGGTCGAGGAGGTCGCGCGCGTGGCCTCGTTGACCCGGCTCGAGGGCAAGCCGATGGCGCGCCCGGCGACGGGTGTTCCGGCGCCGATCCTGACGCCGATCCAGATGCGCGAGCGCACGGCACGACGCACGCTGGCGGCACTCGGCTATCATGAATGCGTGACCTACAGCTTCATCGACGCAAACTCGGCGGCGCTGTTCGGGGGCGGTGAGGTGGCAATGTCGCTGGAGAACCCGATTTCCAGCGAAATGACCCACATGCGCCCCGATTTGCTGCCGGGACTGTTGCAGGCTGCCGCCCGTAACCAGGCGCGCGGCTCGATGGACATGGCATTGTTCGAACTGGGGCCGGTGTTTCACGGTGGCGAACCGGGTGAGCAGGCGATTCACGCGACGGGCCTGCTGGTCGGGGCCAATGCGCCCCGCGATTCGCACGGCAGCCGCCGCGCGGTCGATCTCTATGACGCAAAGGCCGATGCCGAGGCCGTGCTGGCGGCAATTGGTGCGCCCGCGCGGATGCAGGCCGACCGCAGCATTCCGGGCTGGTTCCATCCGGGCCGCGCGGGCCGTTTGACGCTGGGTCCGAAACTGGCGCTGGCGACGTTCGGCGAGGTGCATCCACGGGTGTTGAAAGCCTATGGCATCAAGGGCACGGCGGTGGCCTTTACCGTGGTGCCCACATCCGTGCCGATGCCGCGCAAGGTCACGACCACCCGGCCCGCCCTGGTGCTGAACGATCTTCAGGCGGTCGAGCGTGATTTCGCCTTTGTGCTGGATGCCCGGACCGAGGCGCTGGCGGTTGTTAACGCTGCGCTGGGCGCCGACAAGGCGTTGATCGAAAGCGTCCGTGTGTTCGACGAGTTCACCGGCGAACGGGCGGCGGCGCAGATGGGCGCGGGCAAGAAGTCGCTGGCGATTACAGCGCGGCTGCAACCGCAAGACCGCACGCTGACCGAAGAGGACATCGAGGCGGTCAGCGCAAAGATCGTTGACAAGGTGAACAAGGCCACCGGCGGCACGTTGCGCGGCTGAGGTGGCAGGGGCGGTGTTTGGGGGTATCGAGCCCCCGCATGCCGATCGGCGCCTGCCACCAGGCATGGGGTGCAGGATGGCGGAGCTTGGTGAAAACGCGACCGATGCCGCGCGATCCATGGTCGCATCCAGTCACGCCCGCGCGTGATCGAGGCCCGGCCGGGTTTCGGGGGTCCGGCATCCGCCAGACAGACCGGACGCAACAGCCCTTGGCGTCGTTGGTCTTGACGACGGCATTCTTGCGTTTTTCGTCAAGTCGGTCAGAGAGTGGCAGACCAAATGGCGACCCCCGCAAAAGCGGGGGCGCCGGAGCAACGCAGCGTCAACAGCCCTCAGGTCGCGAGGCACGCGAGGTAGAGCGCATAGGCGATGTTTTGCGGCACGCCCGCAGCCATCGCCGCCAGATAGCCCGCATAGCAGACCTCTTGGCTGCCCATGGTTTCGATCAGCGCCGCCGCAACCGACCCGTAGTCTTCGAGCGACGGGGCTTCGGGATCGTGGATGATCTCGAACTGGGCGTGATCGGCGGAAATGGGTTGTGCGGTGGCGAATGCCTTGGCCAGTTTCTGCTGAATATCGGCAAGGGCGGTCGCAGAGATAGCCGTGCGCGTCTTGATCGTCTTCATCGTGGTCTCCATTCTCAGAAACAGCGCCGCCGACGTGGCAGCGCCTGTTTCCAGAAATCTCAGATTTCGGATCCGAACGATCGCAGGGTTGACCGGGTGTTGGTATTGACCCTGTCTCAAACCGACCGGGCGCACCGCCCGAACCACACGCCCGGCGCGATGTTCACGGTCTCCTGAGGGCCGCGCAAGGGTGTCAGAATTGACACCGTCCTGGCGAATGCGTCTGCTAGGATCGCCGGGGGCTGCCCCTGCACGCGGTCCGAAACCACCAAGGCGGAGACGACAGATGAAACATGACCGTGGGTTGGTGGGCAACCGTCCCTTTTTCGTCTTGGAGGAAGCGGCGGACGTCATGGCGGTGGCGGCCCAACGGTTCAAGGATGCCGCAGTCAAGGACCAGGTGACGAGGGCCTGCAAGGCGGCCGCGGAATTCCTGTTTGCAAATACCAGGCGCTATGAATCGGGCAAGGACGGCGTGGAGGACATCGACGAACCCATTCTGACCGCGGAAAATATTGCCCGGCTTCGGAACCCGGACCTGAACAAGTATTCGCCGTTTGCACTTGGCCGTTCCAAGGAGAACGCCCGCCAGCGTATCATCGCGAATGGTATCAATCATGCCCTGGTGGTGCTTTCCGAGTTCGAAAACCCGGTCTTCTCGCCTCAGTTCCTGGAAACCGCCGACCCGCTGATCTTTGACCTGGCTGGTGAGCAGGTGATGCAGGAATTGCAGATCCGGCATGAAATTGGAAATCGGGTTTCGACGATGACGTTGATCGAGGCCGTGCGACTGGTCTATCCGAAAGCTTCGAAGCAGCGGCAATGGGACATGCGCGATGTTGCAACGGTCTTGACCATGGTGGGGCTGATGACGGGATCGCACAGCTTGGGCGAAGGGTATCGTTTGCGTCCCGGTCCGGTGCTGACAGAAGTTTTCAATCTCGCGATCAACCCGGCCTTGGCCAGATACAACGCCTATTGAGGAGGCAAAGATGAGGAACCGCATCCTTTTCATCGTGCTCGCGGCGTCGGTTTTCGTGGGCTCTGCTCAGCATTCCGCATTGGCCGACGGTCGCGGAGGCGGCACGATCCTTATGCTGGACAAGCACACCGGACCCAAATGGGACGACATTCTCTTGTCCACTCCCAGCCCGTCCTTGACCCGCATGACCGAGCAATAACGGCTGCGGCACGTTTGCCGGTCGGTGCGAATTGCCCCAGGCTGGACCGCGCAGGGTCCGGGGGGGCGGGGAACTGGCGGACCGGTCTTTCCGCCGGATACCTGGCGGTTCTTCTTTCGCGGTGGCCGTCGCTTACCGTGCGGTTTCTGGCAGGATCAGGTGGTCGTCGGGGTTGGCAAGATGCATCCCGATCCCCTCCAGCGTGACCGTGTCGATCGCCAGCACGTCGCAGAGCGAGGCCTCATAGGCTTCGAGGGCTTCCCGGGCAGAGGCCAGGAGGATCGAAAGGTAATCCAGGGTATAAGCCGCGAAATAGGTGGCGACGGCGGTTTCGGACCTGGATCCAGCGATGACGCAGACGGTGGCGCCGGACAGGTCGAGCGCCGAGCTCACGCCCAGCGATACCGGCACGAGGAACCCGGTCGCTTCCGCCGTGCCGGCAGGTTTTGCGCCTTGTGCCGACGCGGTTGCACCGCACAAAAGGGCAAAGGACGCCGTGGCGACGGCAAGATTGGTTGCTTTGGTCATCGGTGGCCTTTCGGTTGGGTGATGCGCGGCCAACCAAGATCCGTCACCGCGCAGCGACGGTCCGCGACCGGAGCACCCCTGAACAGAGCTTGACGGGTCGGGACCGCAATTGCCAGCGTTTTGTCTTGCGCAAGTCCGGGTCCACCCCGGCCCGTCAGTCCGGGAAACGCGGTATGCGTTTCTCCAGAAAGGCCGCGAGCCCCTCGGCGGCCTCCGGGCCAAAGCGGGCGGTGTTCATGTCGCGGGCCTCCAGCCGTTGCTGGGTCGCCAGGTCGGTCTGCGCCGCCGTGTTGATCTGATGCTTGATCCGTGCCTGCGCGGTGCGGGGCCCTGCGGCGAGATCGCGCGCCAGGTTCAACGCGGTGTCCAGCGCGGCGCCGGGTGGTGTCAGGGCGCTGATCACCCCCAGTTCGGCTAGCCGCGCAGCGGGCACCGGACGGCCCAGAAGGCCCATCTCCATCACCATCTGACGGGGCAGGGCGGCGCGCAGCAAATGCGTAACCCCGCCATCGGGGCTGAGGCCGATCTTCACATAGGCCAGGGTGCAGGACGCGGTTTCGGACGAGACGATCAGGTCACAGGCCAGCGCCAGCGCCAACCCGGCCCCCGCCGCGCCCCCTTCGATTGCAGCGATCACTGGCAGGGGGCTATCGACAAGGGCCTGGATCATCGCGTTCAGCCGGTCGGTGCGGGCCTCGGCTTCGGCCAGAGTGCCTTGGGCGCTTTGCCGCAACGATTGGATATTGCCACCCGCGCAGAAATAGCCGCCCGCGCCAGTGACGATGATCGCGCGGATGGCGGAATCGTGGTGCGTGGCCTCAACCTGCGCGGTGAGGTCGGCATAAACCGCAGGCCCCAGCGCGTTGCGAATCGCGGCTCCGTCGAGCGTCAGGACCAGAACCGGCCCCTCGCGTCGTGCGCGGACCCGTGTCTCGCCGGCAGCGTCGGTCATCGCGCGTTTCCTTTCGAAGCGATCAGGCCCAGGGCGCAGGCTGGTGCGCATAGGCGATGTAAAGCGGGTGTTTGGGGTGCCCGGCCTGACTGAGGCCCAGGTGAAACAGCGGCTTGCCAGTTGCGCGCAGCAAGGTTTCAACCTGTGCCCCGCGTCCCAGATGCGCGCCATGCGTGCCCCAGGCACAAAGCACGCTGTCGGCCCAGTCGGCACCGTGCCGGATCGCGGCGTCGTTGTCGGGGCCAACCGGGTCGATCTGGGCGCGCATCACGCGGGGATCGGTGGCGCGATACGCGAAGATGTTGCAGACCCGGAACGCGCCGAACCCCAGCGCCCGCGCCCGGCGCTCGCAGCGTTCCACGGTGGGATCATTCTGCACCTCGGTCGCGGTCGAGGGGTTGAGCATGACAAACAGCAGCTTTTGCCCTGCCGGGTCCCAGGTCCGGGTCAGCGCGTAGCGGTAGGCCTCGCAGGGGGAATAGAGCGCGGTCGAGGGGGCGTCGCCCTTGGTATGGGTGCGGGTGATCATGGTCCTGTCTTAGCGCAGCAGGGACCGGGTGCGCCAGTGGCGGCGACGGACCGGGGCTCTGCCCCGGACCCCGGGATATTTTCGGACAGATGAGGGGCATTGATGGGGGCTTGGCGCGGATTGCCGGGGCGGATAGGGTCGCGGCCCGTTTCAGTCCCCGATCCTTGCAAAGGAGGCTCTTCGTGACCCTTGCCGTTGACCCGCGCATTTCCCGCCAGATCGCCGCCGAGATCAGCGCCCGCCCCGAGCAGGTGGCCGCCGCCGTGGCGCTGCTGGACGAGGGGGCGACCGTGCCCTTCGTCGCGCGTTACCGCAAGGAGGCGACCGGTGGGCTGGATGACACGCAACTGCGCACCCTGGGTGAGCGGTTGTCCTATCTGCGCGAGATGGAAGCACGGCGCGGCGTGATCCTGGCCGAGATCCGGTCGCAGGGCAAGCTGACCGAGGCGCTGGAAAAGGCGATCACCGCGGCCGAGACCAAGGCGGTGCTGGAGGATCTGTACCTGCCTTACAAACCCAAGCGGCGCACCAAGGCGATGATTGCGCGCGAGAACGGGCTGGAACCCCTGGCCGATGCAGTCCTGGCGGACCGGGCCGCCGACCCCGAGGCGCTGGCGGCCGGGTTCGTCACCGAGGCGGTCGCCGATGTGAAGGCGGCGCTGGAAGGCGCGCGCGAGATCGTTGCCGAGCGGCTTGTCGAGGATGCGGGCC
>JAGRMK010000355.1 GCA_020441345.1 Paracoccaceae bacterium | reverse complement strand
CTGCTGCGCGACGACAAAAGCTTTCCTAACATCCTGATTGCAAAAGATCACGCCTATCCCCAGATCCGCAAGCACCGCGGCAAGCGCAGCACGAAAGGCAGCTATTTCGGGCCCTTCGCCAGCACGGGTGCGGTGAATCGCACGCTGAACCAGTTGCAAAAAGTGTTCCTTTTACGATCTTGCACGGACACGGTGTATCAGAACCGCACGCGTCCTTGCCTGCTCTACCAGATCAAACGCTGCGCCGCGCCTTGCGTCGGACTGATAACGCCCGAGGATTACGCCGGGCTGGTCTCGGACGCGGAACGCTTCTTGTCCGGCAAGACCACGCATGTTCAGGCCGAGCTCGCACAAGAGATGCAAAGCGCCTCGGATGCGATGGAATTCGAACGCGCGGCGGCGCTGCGCGACCGGATCCGCGCCCTGACCGCCGTGCAGCAGCAACAGAACATCAACCCCAAGGGCGTTGATGAGGCCGACGTGATCGCGCTGCACCTGGAAAAGGGGCTGGCCTGCGTGCAGGTGTTCTTCATCCGCGGCCACCAGAGTTGGGGCAACCGCGATTTCTACCCGCGCACCGGTTCGGGTGCCGACGAACCCGAGATTCTCGAGGCGTTTCTGGCACAGTTCTACGATGGCAAGCCGCCGCCCCGTCAGATCCTGCTGTCGCATCCGGTCGAGAACGAGGATCTGGTGCACGAGTTGCTGTCGGCGCGGGCCGGGCGCAATGTCGATCTGCGGGTTCCGCAGCGTGGCGAAAAGGCCGAACTCGTGGAAAACGCGCTGCGTAACGCGCGCGAGTCGCTGGGCCGCCGGATGTCGGAAAGCGCGGCACAGACACGGCTTCTGGCCGGGCTGGCCGATGCCTTGGGCCTGGACGATCCGCCACGCCGGGTCGAGATCTACGATAACAGCCATATCCAGGGCGCGCATGCGATCGGCGCTATGGTGGTCGCCGGCCCCGAGGGGTTCATGAAGAACCAGTATCGGAAATTCACCATCAAGGGTGAAGCTGGCGCACAGGGCGACGATTTCGGCATGATGAAAGAGGTGCTGACCCGGCGCTTTGAAAAACTGCTGAAGGAAGATCCCGCACGCGCGACCGAGGCCTGGCCAGACCTGCTGCTGATCGACGGCGGAGCGGGGCAGGTTTCAGCGGTGCAAGAGGTCCTGACCGGCCTGGGGGTCGAGGACGTGCCTTTCATCGGCGTTGCCAAAGGTGTCGACCGCGATCTTGGCCGCGAAGAATTTCACCGCCCCGGCCATCGCCCTTTCGCGCTGCGCCACAACGACCCGGTGCTTTATTTCATTCAGCGCCTGCGCGACGAGGCCCATCGCTTTGCCATCGGCACCCATCGCGCGGCGCGCGCCAAGGCCAGCACCCGCACCCCACTTGACGAAATCCCCGGCGTAGGCGCGGGGCGCAAGCGCGCCCTGCTGGCGCATTTCGGCTCTGCCAAGGCGGTGACGCGGGCCGGGTTGCCCGACCTGATGGCGGTTCCCGGCATCTCCGAGGCCATGGCGCGCACGATCCACGACTTCTTCAACGCGGGCGAAGGCTGAGAAAAATTCGAAAAATGGGGCAAGAGCCGACGGAAATCCGACGCCGCCGCGTTGGACCTGCGACGGGTTTTGCCCTCTTCCACCGATACTCATTTGGGAATAGACACACATCATGCGGTGGACGATACCAAACACGTTAACCTTTCTCCGACTCATCGCGGCTCCCGGCGTCGCGGTGATGTTCCTCTATTTCGCGCGCCCCTGGGCCGACTGGCTGGCGCTTGCGCTGTTCCTGGGCGCCGCAATTACCGACTATTTCGACGGCTATCTGGCGCGGCTGTGGCGGCAGGAAAGCCGGATCGGGGCGATGCTGGACCCGATCGCGGACAAGGCGATGGTGGTGATCGCGCTGCTGGTGATCACCGGCTATTCGGGCATGGACCCCTGGCTGATCCTGCCGGCAACCGTGATCCTGTTTCGTGAAGTGTTTGTTTCCGGGCTGAGGGAATATCTGGGCAATACCTCGAGGCTGCTGGCGGTGACCAAGCTGGCCAAGTGGAAAACCACCGCGCAAATGGTGGCGATTTCGGTGCTCTTCGCGGCTCTGGGGCTGGAATATGTGCGTGAGCAGGCGCTGGCGCGCAACCGCGTGCTGATCGCCGAAATGAGCAACACCGGGCTGGACCACGAGATCAACGTGTTGTCGGTTGCCAATCTGGGCGGCGAAACCGTCTGGCTGATCGGGCTGGCGCTGATCTGGCTGGCGGCAGCGTTGACGGCAATCACGGGCTGGGACTATTTAAGAAAGGCCCTCCCCTATCTTGGTGAGGCCGCGGAATGAAACTGACCGTGCTTTATTTCGCCTGGCTGCGCGAACGTATCGGGCTACCACGGGAAACGGTGGAAACCGACGCCGTGACCGTGGCCGATCTGATCGCGGAACTCAGCGCCCGCGAAGAGCGGTATGCGCTGGCTTTTGCCGACCTCAAGGCGGTGCGGGTCGCGCTGGATCAGGATCTGTCCGATTTCGACGCCGCGCTGGACGGGGTGCGCGAGATTGCGTTTTTCCCGCCGATGACCGGGGGCTGAACCGATGACCGTCCGGGTTCAGGCCGCACCCTTTGCCTATGGTGCGGAATGCGAGGCTTTCGCGGCCGCTGCGCAGGGCGCGGGTGCCGTGGTGACGTTTTGCGGCCTGGTGCGCGACAACGACGGCACGTTGCACGGGATGGAAATCGAGCATTATCCCGGCATGACCGAACGCGCTCTGGCCAAGATCGAGGCCGAGGCGCGCAGCCGCTGGGCATTGTCGGATGCGTTGATCGTGCATCGCCATGGGCCGCTGGCGCCCGGCGAGATGATCATGATGGTCGCGACCGCCTCGCGGCATCGGGCCGATGCCTTCGCGGCGGCGGAATTCCTGATGGATTACCTGAAATCCCGTGCACCGTTCTGGAAAAAGGAACGAACAGAAGAGGGCACCGCCTGGGTCGCCGCCCGCGACGAAGATGAAGACGCGCTGCGACGCTGGTAGTCGGCGCCAAAGCCCCGGGCGGTCGGGTCTATTTCCCGATGGCCGGTGCTGCCTGTGGCGTGGATGCGGCGAATACCACGGGTAGCACGAACTCGGCCGACTGGCCGCTTTCGCGGTCGGTCACACGGGTGCGCAGGTTGAACGCCCCCTCGGCGCCGGTCACGCGATAGGTCAGGTGGAAATACCCATCCACCGGCTCGCTGAACGATTCCAGCAAGATCTCGCCCATCGGGATCATCGCGTCGGTCATCTGCTGCCCGTCCGGGGTATCCAGCGTAAAGGCCACGTCGAACATCAACCGGTTGGCGCCGTTGCGTTGCGACGACAGCGAGAATCCGTAAACCTCGACATAGGCGTAAACCGGATCGCCCGGCAAATAGGTATTGGACTCACGCGGCACATAGATGCCGTATCCGGTGGCCGGGCTTTCGATCAGGCGCGCATTGGTGACGCCAAACCCGGTCTGATCGGTAACGCGGCGCAGGAACTGGCGCGCGGCGGCGACAGCGTCTTCGCTCTGGCCCTGTGCGATCAGGGTTTCAATGGCATGCGCCGCCTCGCTTAGCGTGTCGGCCCGTGCCCCGTGCTCACCGGCCAGCGGCCCGCCCAAAGCCAGGGCAAAGCAGATTGGCGCGACCAGGCGTCGCGCTTGCGGCCGAAAGGACATTCAGATGCCTCGTTGTGATGTGACTGCTCGTTAGTCTGCCCGCGCGCCCGCTCCGCCGCAAGGCCCCCTCTCGGCGTTGTGTTTGCCTGCAACGGGGCATCCGCCGACATGGGGCTTCGGTCAGCGGTCGCGCCCCTCGTATCGGGCCTGCAAATGCTCGTTGTGATGGCGCGCTTCGCGCAGACCATCCATCGCGGCCGCCAGTTCGGCCTGCAATTGCGAGATCTCGCGATTCACCTCATCTTCGCGCTGATGGATATAGGTGATCGCCTGGTCGCGGGTTTCCTCGGCGTCATGCAGGGCCTGCGCCATGCGTTCCAGCTCTCCCAGATCGGCCTGGGTCACGCGGGTGAAACGGTGAACCAGCCAGTTGACGAACCAGCCCAACGCAAAGGCCGCGGTCAGCACGATAACGGTCACGACGACGAATTCGGTGCGGTTCATGGGGCTCTCCGGTCTGGGCTTGGCTCAGTTGTCTTGCGGGGCGTCATCGGGTTCGGCGGTGGCGGCCCCGACGAGCGCGGCAGGCCGTTCGCGCGGGCGCGTCGTGTTGCCGTCTGGGGTCTGGATCTCGAACACCAGTTCGGCCTCGAGCGCGGGATCCAGCGGCACCGGTTCGGGTTCCGGCCGGATCAGCGTGAATTCGATACGGCGGTTGGCCTCGCGTCCCACTTCGGTGCCATTGTCGGCGATCGGATGCGCCGCGCCATAGCCCTGCGCGACCAGCGACGCGACCAGAACCCGGCGCGTCATCAGCGCGTTGATTACCGCCTCGGCGCGGGCCTGGCTAAGGCCGAGGTTGGTTTCCTCGCGCCCCTGGCTGTCGGTATGGCCCGCGACCTCGAACGGCAGTTCACCGCATTCGCGCAGCACATCGGCGATCCGGTCGATGACCGCGCCGGATTCAGCGTTGATCTCTATAGAGCCCGGATCGAAGGTGATCTTTGTTTCGGCCAGAATCCCGCGAATGCGCGCCTCGCAATTGTCCGGTGTCGGCAGTTGCGACACCGGGTCCAGCGCCTCGTCATAGGTGACATTCAGCGCGAATTCGGTATCGGCCCCCAGCGACTGCACGATGGCCTGCGTGACCTGGGCCGCCGCGTCCGGGTTGCCCGAAACGCCGGAAATCTCGATCTGGTCCGCCCGCACAACCGCCGATCCGTGATGCAGCTCGGCCAGAGCCTCGAGCGCGCCGAGAACCCGGACCGACCACCCCTGGGGCAGGCTGCCGTCGATACGGGCGGCCAGTTCGACCGCCTGCGCGCCGAAACGGGCCTGGGCAAAGACCTGCACCGCCTCGCGGATCCTGGTATCGGGCAGGCGCCCCGAAATCGTCAACTGCCCGGCATCGGTCAACACCATCGACACCTCGGGGCGCGCGTCATCGCTGGCCTGCGCCTCCTGCGGTGCCTCCAGACGCCGGGCGGTCAACGAAAACGCCTCGGGCAGACGGGTTTCCAGCCGCCCGACCGCCCGGTCGAACGCAGCAGCCGCGACGGTATGCGGCACGGTCAGGCTTACGGAGCCATCCGAAAGGGTCAGACTGCCGGCATCCAGCGAGACCAGCGTGGCGATTGCCATTTCGGCGGCCTCGCCCCAGCGCGGCGAGGGGGCGCCCAGCGCCAGAGGGCACACCGGTCGCCCTTGCAGCCCCGCCGAGCGCAGCGCCGCCAGAATGCGCGCCTGCGCGGCCTCGGTATCGGCCGAGCACGCGCCCAGTCGCAGAGCGCCCTGCTCATGGTCGAGGCGCAACAGGAACGGAGTCGCGACGGGTCTTGGCGCGGGCAGATCGAGCACCAGAACCTGACCGCGTGGCGCGATGTCACGCAACTGGCGCTCAAGCCGGGTGCGCGTCTCGGGGCTGTCGACCAGCGCCTCGACCTCGATCCGCCCCGCAGTTACCGAGATCCGGCCAACGTCGAACAACGCCAGTCCCTGCACGGCGAAATCGACCGCGGTGACCCAACCCACGGGGACCGCGTGATCGGCCGATTGCAGCATGTCGGCAATCTCGGCGCCGGGAACCGCGCGGCTCAGCCGGTCCACGAACGGATCTTCGAATCCGGCATCGGGCACCAATCCGATCACCGATACGTTCTGCCGGTCGCGCATCATCTCGATACGGAACACCGGTGCGACGCTCGCGGTCCGCATCGGGACCACCAGCGTTTCGGAAACGCGCGACGAGTCGATGACACTGCCCGCGATCCGCAAGGCCTGAATGCGGGCGGATTCGTTGGGCGCGGTGCCGCTCAGTTCGGCCTGGAGACCATTCGCGCCAACCTCGATCCAGTCGATTCCGGCTTCGTCGAAAGCGGCGGCCAGCGACGACACCGTGCGCCGCTCGATGACCCCGACCAGGATCAGCGCCGAAGCAAGCGCCAAGATCACGGCCAGAACGAAAGCGGCGACCGAGACAAGCAGGGGTTTATGGGTCATGCGTGATCCAGGGCCATTGCCGATACGCCCCTGACCTAGCCCCATGCGCCGGGCGATGCAATCACACCAGAAGAGCGGCGGCGAAAATCAGCACAACGATCAGACCGGCGTCACGATTGGACCGGAACAGGCGCAGGCAGACAGCGCCATCGTTGATGTTCAGCCGCCCCAATTGCCAATTCAGATGCGCACCAAAAGCCCAGGCCCCGGCCAGCCCCAGCGAAAGGGTCAGCGGGTTCGCCAGGGGCGCCAGCGCGTAGATGATCGCCAGCGACATCAACACCACCGAAGCCACCAGAAACCCGCGCAACCAGTTTTCCGAATTGTCGCCGAACAGCCGGGCCGTTGACTTGACGCCGATCAGCTCATCGTCCTCGCGGTCCTGGTGGGCATAGATGGTGTCGTAGAACAACGTCCAGCTGATCCCCGCCACATAGAGGATTGCGGCGGGCCACCCAAGACTGCCGGTTTGCGCCGTCCAGGCCAACAACGCACCCCAATTGAACGCCAGCCCCAGAAACACCTGTGGCCACCAGGTGAAGCGCTTGGCAAAGGGATAGATCGCCA
>JAGRMK010000354.1:2305-2688 GCA_020441345.1 Paracoccaceae bacterium | reverse complement strand
GCCAATATCCGCATCAAGAACGAGATGCTGTCAGGCGTCGAAGGCGGCTACACCAAGGGGCCGGACGGCGCTCAAACCTCGATCTACGACGCGGCGATGGCCTATCAGGCGGCGGGCACCCCGCTGGTGATCTTCGGCGGCATCGAATACGGCGCGGGTTCCAGCCGCGACTGGGCCGCCAAGGGCACGGCGCTTCTGGGCGTCAAGGCGGTGATCGCCGAAAGCTTCGAACGCATCCACCGCTCGAACCTCGTAGGCATGGGCGTCATTCCGTTCGAGTTCACCAACGGCGACACGCGCAAGTCGCTGAACCTGACCGGCGATGAAACGGTGTCCATCGAAGGGCTGAGCGACGATCTCAAGCCGCTCTCGACCGTGCCCTG
>JAGRMK010000354.1:0-2259 GCA_020441345.1 Paracoccaceae bacterium | reverse complement strand
GCCGGATCGATACCGAGATCGAGGTTGATTACGTCAAACATGGCGGCGTCCTGCATTACGTGCTGCGTGACCTCGCCAAGGCCTGAGCCAACGCCTCGCAACCACCAAGGCCCCGCCACCGCGCGGGGCCTTTTCCTTGCCCGGCTCCACGTAGCGGACTGCCGGCCAGGGCATCGAAGCCAGGACCATATACCCGGCTCCCGGTCTTTGCTCCTCAAATATCCCCGGGGGGATCGCCACAGGCGATCGGGGGCAGGCAGCCCCCTGTTCTCCCGCCTCCGGGCACCGCCATGAGCCTGCCGCCGCGCGCGTCCCGCGCGCCGCCGGGGCGGGGTTCGATGCCCCGACCCGGCGGCCCTCCAGATCGTGAAGACAGCGTAAAAAACGCAAGGCCGCTGTCGCTTGAACTCACCCTTGCCCCCATATAGGGTGCGCGCCAACCTGACAGGGGCACCAACGCCCGTCACTCTTGCCCATCCCGAGGAGCACCATGTTCATTACCCCTGCCTATGCCCAAGCCGCGGGCGACACCGCCTCTCTGTTGTCGTCGCTGATCCCCTTCGTCCTGATTTTCGGGATCATGTGGTTCCTCTTGATCCGCCCGCAGCAAAAGAAGGCCAAAGAGCATCGCTCGATGATCGAGGCGTTGCGCCGGGGCGATCAGATCATCACCGCGGGCGGGATCATCGGCAAGGTCGTCAAGGTCAAGGACGACGGCGAAGTCGAGGTCGAGGTCGCCGAGGGCGTCAAGGTCCGGGTGGTGCGCGCCACGATCACCAACGTGCTGTCCAAGACCGACCCCGCGACCGCCGAATGACCCCGCGCCGCCCCCCCGTCGGGGGCGGTCCGGTTTTTCGCCCTCCGGGTTTTTCGCCCTGTCGATTCGTCCCCTGAGCAAGGCCACTCCATGCTGCAAATCTCCCTGTGGAAACGCGCGCTGATCGTGCTGCTGTCGGTTGCAGCGATCCTCTACGCGGTCCCCAATCTGTTCTACGACCGTGTCGAACGTCACAACGACGCCGTCGCGTTGATGAACTCCGGGCTCGACACGCCGGAACTGAGGGCCGAACGCGCGCTCTGGCCGGATTGGGCTCCGTCTTACCTCGTCAACCTGGGTCTCGACCTGCGCGGTGGCGCGCATCTTCTGGCCGAGGTCCGCGTGACCGATGTCTATGCCGACCGCATCGACGGACTCTGGCCCGAGGTCCGCGACCTGCTGCGCGCCGAACGCGCCATCGTCGGCGGCGTGCGCCGCATGCCCTCGGATGACCCCGGCGTCCTGCGCGTGGCGGTCTCGAACGCCGACGGGTTGCAGCACGCGCTCGAAATCGCGCAGACCCTGGCGCGGCCGATGCAGACCCTCACCGGCATCGGCCAGGCCGATCTCGACATCTCGCTCGACAACGGCGAAATAGTCATTACCCTTTCCGAGGCCGAACGCCTCGCCACCGACGACCGGACGATGAGTCAGTCCCTTGAGATCATCCGCCGCCGGGTCGACGAAGTGGGCACACGCGAACCCACGATCCTGCGCCAGGGCGCCGACCGCATCCTGATCCAGGTGCCCGGCATTGGCTCGGCCGAGGAACTCAAGGACCTGATCGGCACCACCGCGCGCCTCACCTTCCACCCGGTCGTTCGCACCACCAGCAACGGCGACGAACCGCCCGCGCCCCGCCAGGTCATTTATCCCTCGATGAACGAACAAGGCGTGTTCTACGTGCTCGAACAGACCCCTGTGGTTTCGGGCGAACAGCTGGTCGACGCGCAACCCGATTTTGACCAGAACGGTCGCCCGGCGGTCAGCTTCCGCTTCAATCCTGCCGGTGCGCGCGCCTTTGGTCTCTACACCGCCGAGAACATCGGCAACCCCTTCGCCATCGTCCTTGATCACGAAGTCATCTCGGCGCCCGTGATCCAGGCCCATATCGCTGGCGGTTCCGGCATCATCACCGGGCGCTTCTCGGTCGAGGAAAGCACGCAGCTGGCGATCCTGCTGCGCGCCGGTGCTCTGCCCGCCGGGATGGAGTTCCTCGAAGAACGCACCATCGGCCCCGAACTGGGTCAGGACAGCGTAGACGCCGGCAAGATCGCGGCGATAATCGCGATGGCGGCGGTGCTGCTCTACATGGCGCTCAGCTACGGCCTGTTCGGCGTCATCGCCAACATCGCCCTGTTATTCAACATCGCCATGATCTTCGCCATTCTCTCGGCCATCGGCGGCACCTTGACCCTGCCCGGCATCGCCGGGATCGTGCT
>JAGRMK010000353.1 GCA_020441345.1 Paracoccaceae bacterium | reverse complement strand
TTGCCCATCGCGCCGATGAACAGGAAGAAACACGCCACGTTGACCGCGTTCCAGTCGGTCCACAGGAAATGGATCGTCTGCTGGCTCAGGGCCTCGGCCGAATGGAAGATGTCGTCGAACATGATCGAGTCGGTCAGGAAATACAGCATCATGATGCCGATCACGAAACCGAAGTCGCCAACCCGGTTGACGATGAAGGCCTTCATTGCCGCGGCCGAGGCGCTGGGTTTCTTCCAGTAGAAGCCGATCAGCAGATAGGACGCCAGGCCCACGCCTTCCCAGCCGAAGAAGATCTGCACCAGGTTGTCGGCAGTAACCAGCATCAACATGGCGAAGGTAAACAGCGACAGATAGGCAAAGAACCGGGCGCGATAGCTTTCGTCATGCGTCCAGTTGTCGTCATGCGCCATGTAGCCGAAGGAATAGAGGTGCACGAGCGCCGACACCGTGGTTACCACGATCAGCATCACGGTGGTCAGCCGGTCCAGCCGGATGCCCCAGTCGCCGACCAGGGTGCCCGAGTCGATGAAGCGCAGGATCTGGATCGATTCCGCGTGCCCGTCAAAGGTCAGAAAGGTGATCCACGACAGCGCCGCGGACAGGAACAGCAGCGCCGTGGCGATGACCATCCCGGCCTTTTCACCGATCATCCGCCAGAACAGACCGCAGATGATCGCGCCCACCAAAGGAGCAAAGAGAAGCGTCGTTGCCATAGCCCTTAGCCTTTCATCACGTTGACGTCTTCGACGTCGATCGTGCCGCGGTTCCTGAAGAAGGTGACCAGAATCGCCAGACCGATCGCAGCCTCGGCGGCGGCGACGGTCAGAACGAACATGGTAAAGACCTGGCCGACCAGATCCCCCAGATGGGACGAAAAGGCCACGAGGTTGATGTTGACCGACAGCAAGATCAGTTCGATCGACATCAGGATCACGATGATGTTCTTCCGGTTCAGGAAGATTCCGAAAATCCCGATGACGAACAGCGCCGCCGCCACCGTCAGGTAATGCTCAAGTCCAACCATTCTCGTCCCTCCGGGTCACGGCCCGTTTGTCGTTCCCTGAAGCCGCGTCATTGCCCGGCCTCTGTTTCCTGGCGGTGAGCCGGGCGCCGGGGCGCCCGGTCGTGCCATCAGTATCCCATATCCGCGCAGACACAGCTTGTTCCCTGTGTCCGGTCAACGCTGGCCTCGGCCCCCGCCGCGCGGGCGATGTCCCGCAGGTCTTGCAACGTGTAGCGCCGATCGCTTGTGATCGCTTCGTGCAGCGGGCCGGTCACGTCGTTGATCCGCTGCTGGTCTTCGCCGGCCCCCTGCCAGTCGATCCCGACAGTCAGCCGGTCGCGGGTCGGGCAATGCTCCAGGATGTATTCCCAGCGCGTTCCATCCAGCGCCCGACGCTCGTAATAGGCGAAGCCGTCACCGAACATCACGTAGTCGTAGCCGCTGAAGGCAGCTTCTTCAGAGGACAGGCTGCGCAGCTCGCAGCGCGGCAACGGCGGCGTCAGCGCCGCGGCAGGCCCCGCCACCGCAAGGGCCGCGAGCGCCAGCATGCTCTGTGCGAGTCGGTGCATCACAGCCCCTGCCCCGGTTTTACGTCCTTCAGTTCCATCGCCTTTGCCGGATCGCGCCACATCTGGTGCAGCGCGTTCTGGCGCTTGACGCCACCGCGACGGCGCAGGGTCAGCACGATCGCGCCGATCATCGCCACCAGCAG
>JAGRMK010000352.1 GCA_020441345.1 Paracoccaceae bacterium | reverse complement strand
TTCAGCGTGGACAGGCCGGCCAGCGCCAGCATCACCGGGATGATCCAGAACCGGATCACGATCTGCGGCTCGGCCCAGCCTTTTTTCTCGAAATGGTGATGGATCGGCGCCATCAGGAACACGCGCTTTCCGGTGCGCTTGAAATAGGCCACCTGGATGATCACGCTCAACGCCTCGACCACGAACAGCCCGCCGACAATTCCCAGCACGATCTCGTGCTTGGTGACGACCGCGATCGCCCCCAGGGCACCACCCAGCGCCAGCGACCCTGTATCGCCCATGAACACGGCCGCAGGGGGCGCGTTGTACCACAAGAACCCCAAACCGCCACCGGCCAGTGCCGCCGCGAAAACCAGCAACTCGCCGGTTCCCGGGACGTAATGCACATCGAGATAGGCCGTGAAATCGACCCGGCCAACCGCATAGGCGATCACACCCAGCGTCGTCGCCGCGATCATCACCGGCATGATCGCCAACCCGTCCAGACCATCGGTCAGGTTCACCGAATTCGCCGCGCCGACAATCACGAACATTGCAAACGGAATGAACATCCAGCCAAGGTTGAGCAGATATTCCTTGAAGACCGGGAAGGCCAGTCGCCCGGTCAATTCCTCGGGATGCAGATACATCGCGGCCAGCGAGGCCAGCAGCGCAATCCCGAATCCAAGCGCCAGCCGCACCCGCCCCGACACTCCAGCATGGCTGGAGCGTTTCACCTTGGCATAGTCGTCGGCAAAGCCGATCGCCCCGAAACCCAGCGTCACCAGGATCACGATCCAGACATAACCATTGTCAAGCCGCGCCCAGAGCAGCGTCGAAACCGTCAACGCAGACAGGATCAGCAACCCACCCATCGTCGGCGTGCCTTTTTTGTTCAATAGATGCGATTCCGGCCCGTCCTCGCGGATCGGCTGCCCCTTGCCCTGACGGCGGCGCAGGAAATTGATCAGCGGTTTGCCGAACACGAAACCAAAGACCAGCGCGGTAAAGAACGCCGCCCCCGCCCGCACCGTGATATAGCGAAACAGGTTGAAGGCCCCAAAGGCCTCGGACAGTTCGGCAAGCCAATAGAGCATCGGTTACTCTCCACTCGGATCGTCTGGCATCGGATGGCCTAGGTTGCGCAGCGCATCGACCACGCGTGAGACATAACTGCCTTTCGACCCCTTCACCAGCACGACATCCCCCGGACGCACGAGGCCGTGCACCTTCTCGCCCAGGGTTTCGGCCTGTGTGACATGCTTGCCGCGCTTGCGCATCGGCAGCGCCGCATAGAGCGCCGCCATGCGCAGCCCCACGCAATGCACAAGATCGACGCCGGCCAGGGCCGGATGCAAGGCGATGTCGCGGTGCAGCGCCTCCTCATCGGGGCCCAGTTCCAGCATATCGCCCAGGATGGCGATTCGCCGCCCGCCGGGTTCGGGTTTCGTGGCCGCCAGCACTTCGAGCGCCGCGGCAAGTGAGGCAGGGTTGGCGTTGAAAGCGTCGTCGATCAGCGTAAACCGCGCGTCGTTGGCCGGGTCGAGCAGCACCCTCTCGCGCCGCCCGCGCCCCGACGGCGGGCGCCAGTGGCCCAGGGCCTGCGCGGCCATCGCCAGGTCAAGACCCAGCGCCTTGGCCACGGCCAGGCACCCCAGTGCGTTCAGGCCGAAATGGGCACCAGAATCCGCCAGCCGGACCAGATAGCTTTCGTCGTCACAGGCGGCCTCGACAACCAACGCGGCGGCGGTCAGGCGCTGCGATTTCAGCCGCACCTGCCCCGCGCGGCCAAAACTCAGGGCATCGGGCCCGGCTGCCTCGGCCAGGATCGGCGTGGTGTCCAGATCGGCGTTGAAGATCGCCACGCCACCCGGTTCCAGTCCCTGAAAGATAGCGGCTTTTTCCCGTGCAATCCCGTCGATATGGCCGAACGCCTCCAGATGCGCGGGCGCGACCGTGGTGATCAACGCGACATGCGGGCGCGTCAGTCGGGCCAGCGGCGCGATCTCGCCGGGGTGATTCATGCCGATCTCGACCACTGCGAAATCCGCATCGATGGGCAGCCGGGCCAGGGTGATCGGCACGCCCCAATGGTTGTTGAAACTGGCTTCGGCAGCATGGACCGTGCCGAAATCCGCCAGCATCTCGCGCAGCATTTCCTTGGTCGAGG
>JAGRMK010000351.1:9549-10802 GCA_020441345.1 Paracoccaceae bacterium | reverse complement strand
GTGCAGCTGCCGCTGATCATGATCACCGAATACGCGCTGGCGCAGATGTTCATGGCCTGGGGCATTCAGCCCGCCGCGCTGGTCGGGCATTCTATGGGCGAGAATACCGCCGCCTGTCTGGCGGGGGTGCTGAGCTTCGAGGATTGCATCGGCCTGGTGCATCTGCGCGGCACGCTGTTCGACACCGTGCCTGCGGGCGGCATGCTTTCGGTGCCGCTGTCGGTTGAGGCATTGACGCCCTACCTGGGCGATCTGGACCTGGCCAGCGTGAACGCGCCGGATCTGACGGTCATCTCCGGCCCCGATGCCGGTCTTGATGACCTGGCCGCGCGACTGATGGACGACGGGGTAGAAACCCAGCGCATCGCGATCAATATCGCCGCCCATTCGCGGATGCTGGAGCCGATCCTGGACCGGTTCCGCGCCTATCTGGCCTCGATTCCGCTGCACGCACCCCGGTTGCCGATCATCTCGAACACCACGGGCCAGCCGCTGACCACCGAGCAGGCCACCAGCCCGGAGTATTGGACCCAGCATCTGCGCGGCACGGTGATGTTCGCGGATTGTGTCTCTACGCTTGCGGAAAACGCCAATCGCATCTGGCTTGAGGTCGGACCGGGCAAGGCCCTGTCATCGCTGACGCGGATGCATGGCGCGGTGCCGCCGCAGCAGGTTCTGGCCGCGCTGCGTCACCCGGAAGAGGACATCGCCGACGATCTTTATCACATGGGCCTTCTGGGGCGCATCTGGGCGCTGGGCGGCGCGTTCGACTGGTCGCAGATATGGGGCGAGGCCCAGCGCAACCGTGTGCCGCTGCCGACCTATCCCTTCGACCGGCGCGAGTATTTCATCGCCCCTGCCCTGCCCGGCACCGAAACCGTCAACACTCTGCCCACCCGGATCGAGGATGTGGCCGAGATGGGCACGCGGCTGGCCTGGGTGCCCCGTTCGGCGGATCTGGAATTCGACATCGATACCGATCTCGATGAGGCCTCGCGCGAAACCTGGCTGATCTTCGCGGATCAGGACGGACTCGCCGCACAGGTCGTCGCGCGGCTGCGCGCCGCCGGGCAAAAGGTGATCGAGGTGCAAGCCGGTGACAGTTTTCGCCGACGCACCGAAACGGTCTATGCCCTGCCGACCGAACGCGGGCGCGAGGGGTATGACCAGCTCATTCAGGATCTGGTGCATCGCGGCACGGTGCCCACGCGGATCGCGCATTTCTGGCTGGCGAGCGGCGAGGAACGGTTCCG